>CAIYPA010000448.1 GCA_903927965.1 uncultured Bacteroidia bacterium
CAATTCGGGTTGGTTTACCTGTTTTCGGATCTTTTAACATCAGGTTGGAAACATGAATAGTAGCTTCCTGTTTGATGATACCACCCTGAGGACTTTTAGCGTTGGGCTTGGTGTGTTTTGACACCATATTAACCCCTTCAACGACTGCGCGGTCATTTTCACGAACAACTTCAAGGACTTTGCCTTCCTTCCCTTTTGAGTTGCCGGCAATTACGACTACCGTGTCTCCTTTTTTAATATGTAACTTTTTCTGCATGGTCTGAATGTGTTAAAGTACTTCAGGTGCTAAAGAGACGATCTTCATGAAATTGTCGCGTAGTTCACGTGCAACCGGACCAAAAATACGGGTTCCCCGCATTTCACCGGCTGCATTGAGCAACACAACGGCATTGTCATCGAACCGAATATAAGATCCGTCAGCACGGCGTACTTCTTTTGATGTACGTACGACAACTGCTTTCGAAACAGTACCTTTCTTCATATCGCTTCCAGGCAGGGCATTTTTAACAGTCACGACAATTTTGTCCCCAACAGTGGCATAACGCTTGCGGGTCCCTCCTAAAACACGGATGACCAAAGCTTCTTTTGCACCGCTGTTATCTGCGACTGTACAACGTGATTCTTGCTGTATCATGGCTACTTCGCTCTTTCTAAAATTTTAACTAATCTCCATCCTTTCTGCTTCGACAGCGGACGTGTTTCCATAATTAATACGGTATCGCCTATGTTGCAATCATTTTTTTCGTCGTGTGCATAGAATTTTGTTGTCCTGTTCACGAACTTGCCGTAAATGGGATGTTTTTCCTTTCCTTTTTCTGCAACGATTATGGTTTTTTCCATTTTATTACTTACAACAACGCCAATACGCTCTTTCCGAAGATTCCTTGTTTCCATAGTCATAATTATTTTTCAAGTTGACGTTTACGTAATTCGGTATTCAGACGAGCGACGTCTTTTCTGGCAAACCGTATTTTCATCGGATTTTCTAAAGGGTTGACGGCATGGTTCAATTTCATGCGGATCAATTCCTCGCTGGCAATTCCGATCTTCTCAATAATTTCAGCAGTTGTTAACTCTATGATCTCAGAATTTTTCATTATTCAACAATTGAAGATTCAACAAAATCGCGTCTAACAACAAATCTGGTAGTCACTGGCAGTTTTTGGGCTGCCAGGCGTAATGCTTCTTTAGCAAGATCAAACGGAACCCCTTCAATCTCAATGATGATGCGCCCAGGTGTAATAGTGGCGACAAATCCTTCAGGAGCTCCTTTCCCTTTACCCATACGAACCTCTGCAGGTTTTTTGGTGATGGGTTTATCGGGGAAAATACGAATCCAAATCTGGCCTTGACGCTGCATATGACGCGTTACCGCGACCCTGGCTGCCTCAATCTGACGGCCCGTTATCCATGCTGTTTCCAGGCATTTTATACCAAAAGAACCAAACGATAACTGGTTTCCGCGTTGTGCGTTTCCTTTCAGTTTGCCCTTTTGTACTCTTCTAAATTTTACTTTTTTTGGCTGTAACATCTTGTTTTGCTTTGTCGATGGTTACTTTTTACGTTTTTTAAACCCACCTTTACCGGGAGCCGGTGCAGGGCGGTTCGGTCCACGTTGCTGTTGTACAGACTGTCCTACGTTTGGTGATAGGTCGCGTTTGCCATAAATCTCTCCACGGCAAATCCAGACTTTCACGCCAATCAAACCTGTTTTGGTCAACGCTTCGGCAAGAGCATAATCAATATCAGCCCTTAAGGTATGCAAAGGTGTGCGTCCATCTTTGTACATTTCGGAACGGGCCATTTCAGCACCATTTAAACGTCCGGATACCTGTACTTTGATTCCCTCTGCTCCCATACGCATGGTTGAAGCGATGGCCATTTTGGTTGCGCGGCGGTAGGCGATTTTGCCTTCAACCTGCCTTGCAATATTCTGGGCCACGATCACTGCATCCATTTCGGGGCGTTTGATCTCAAAAATATTGATCTGAACCTCCTTTTTGGTGATCTTCTTGAGCTCTTCCTTGAGCTTGTCCACTTCCTGACCACCTTTACCAATAATAATACCAGGCCTTGAAGTGTGAACTGTAATGGTGATCAATTTCAGGGTACGTTCAATGATAATCCTTGAAATGCTGGCTTTGGAAAGCCTTGCATTTAAATAACCCCTGATTTTGTGGTCTTCAACCAGTTTATCACCATAGTCGTTACCTCCGAACCAGTTGGAATCCCATCCTCTGATGATCCCAAGCCTATTAGAAATCGGATTTACTTTTTGTCCCATACTATTATTTCGTATTTTCTTCTACAACATTTTTACTTGCCAACCGGACAGTTACGTGATTCGAACGCTTTCTTACACGATGACCGCGACCCTGCGGTGCAGGACGGAGACGTTTAAGCATGCGGCCGGAGTCAACAAAAACTTCCTGCACGTATAGGTTGCTTTCTTCAAGTCTAACCCCTTCATTTTTTGCTTGCCAGTTGGCAATTGCTGAAAGAAGGAGTTTCTCTACTCTGCGTGAAGCCTCTTTCGAGGAAAACTTCAAAACGTCGAGTGCACGATTTACCGCCATTCCACGAACCATATCGGTAACAAGGCGCATCTTACGAGGCGAAGTTGGGGCATCGTGGAGAACAGCCTGAAATCTCTCTTTATTTGCTAGCTTAAGCAATTCAGCGCTTTTCTTTTTTCTAGAACCCATCTTGGTACTTTTTACTACTATTATACATTTCCGCGTTCATGGCTTATTTCTTCTTGTTACCGCCATGTCCCCTGAAGGTGCGGGTAGGAGCAAATTCACCTAACTTATGTCCAACCATGTTTTCGGTTACATAAACAGGGATAAATTTATTCCCGTTATGAACAGCGATGGTGTGACCTACAAAATCAGGCGAAATCATTGAATGTCTTGCCCACGTTTTAACTACCGACTTTTTATCTGCTTCGTTAAGAACCAGAACTTTTTTCTCTAACTTAAAGTCGATAAAAGGGCCTTTTTTTAGCGAACGACTCATAATCTACTTTACTTTTTAATTTAGTGATTACTTTTTCCTACGTTCAATGATATACTTGGTAGAAGCTTTCTTCTTCGAACGGGTTTTGAAGCCCTTTGCAAGTAATCCTTTCCGTGAACGTGGGTGACCACCGGAAGCACGTCCTTCTCCACCACCCATTGGGTGATCGACAGGGTTCATAACGACACCGCGGACACGTGGACGACGTCCAAGCCAACGGCTTCTACCGGCTTTACCTGATCTTTCAAGGCCATGGTCTGAGTTTCCCACGGTACCTACCGTTGCACGGCATGTAACAAGTACCATACGGGATTCGCCAGAGGGGAGTTTAATGATTGCATATCGTCCTTCACGCGAGGTGAGCTGTGCGTATGTTCCGGCAGACCGGGCCATAATGCCACCCTGTCCGGGATGCAGCTCAATATTGTGGACGATAGTACCAAGAGGTATTTTGGCTAATGGGAGCGCATTACCGATTTCGGGAGCCACTTCATTGCCTGAAACGACGGTCTGTCCAACCTGAAGACCATTCGGTGCAAGCATGTAACGTTTTTCCCCATCGGCATAGACTAAAAGTGCGATTCGCGCCGTACGGTTTGGGTCGTACTGGATCGAATCTACCCGTGCAGGAATACCATCTTTCTCTCTGATGAAATCGATCACACGGTATTTCCTTTTATGCCCTCCACCTATATACCTCATTGTCATTTTACCGGCGCTATTGCGGCCACCGGTACTCTTCATGGGCCTTAACAATGATTTTTCAGGTGTGTTGCCAGTTGTAATGGTTTCAAAGGCGCCAATGATCTTGTGCCTTTGTCCCGGAGTTACTGGTTTTAACTTTCTAACTGCCATCTCTTACTTTAGATATTGCTGTAAAAATCAATATTTTCTCCTGCGGTTAACGTAACAATTGCCTTTTTATAGGCATTGCTGCGTCCGGTAATAACACCACCCTTTGTAAAGCGTGATTTTAATTTCCCGGCATACACCATTGTATTAATGGAGGTAACCTTAACGCCATAGATCTCTTCCACGGCTCTTTTGATCTCGTGTTTGTTTGCCTTCTTATCTACCCTGAAACCGTACCGGTTATACTTCTCCGATAACTTGTTCATTTTCTCGGTCACGATAGGGCGAATCAAAATATCAACCATTGTCTTACGCGTTAAATCTTAAATAATTCCTCAACTTTCGACACAGAACTTTCGACCAAAACAATTTTTTGGGCACGCATAATCTTGTAAGTGCTTAAATCAGAGGCTTTTACAATCTCTACGTTCTGTAAATTTCTGGAGGACAAATATATATTATTATTTGCATCCGGTATTACAATCAGCGATTTTTTATCGCCAATTTTCAGATTATTCTGAATCACAACAAATTCCTTCGTTTTTGGAGCTTCAAAAGAAAAATCTTCTACTACCAAAATGCCATCGGACTGTGCTTTGTAAGTAAGTGCGGATCTACGTGCAAGATCTTTCAATTTCTTGTTCAGCTTGAAACTGTAGTCTCTTGGACGTGGCCCGAAAATTCGTCCACCACCACGGATCGTACCAGATTTCCTGCTACCTGCACGTGCACCGCCAGTACCTTTCTGACGTTTGATCTTGCGGGTCGAGCCCGAAATTTCACCACGATCTTTAGCCATATGCGTACCCTGACGTTGATTGGCCAGATACTGCTTCACGTCGAGATAAATCGCGTGATCGTTGGGTTCTACCGCGTAGATTTCTGCACTGAGTTCTACGTTCCTGCCGGTTTCCTGCCCTGCTTTATTAAAGACTGCGATTTCCATTACTTCTCGAGAATTAAGTATGAACCATTGGCTCCAGGTACGGAACCTTTTACAATCACAAGATTGTTCTCAGGAATAACTTTCAAAACTTCGATGTTCTGAACAGTTACCTTGATTCCCCCATGACGCCCTGCCATACGCATCCCTTTGAAAACACGGGATGGATACGAAGAAGCGCCAACGGATCCCGGAGCACGCAACCTGTTGTGCTGACCGTGGGTACTCTCGCCAACCCCACCAAAACCGTGGCGGCGCACAACACCCTGGAAACCTTTGCCCTTTGAATACCCAGTGATATCAATAAAATTCTGAGGCTCCAGCATATCAACTGTAATGATATCCCCTAGCTTCACTTCACTTCCGAATCCGCTGAATTCAGCGACTTTTTTCTTCGGAGCGGTACCGGCCTTTTTGAAATGGCCGATTTCCGGCTTTGTCGCATGCTTGTCTTTCTTGTCCAGAAAGCCCAACTGTACCGCTTCATACCCATCTTTTTCAATGGTACGGACCTGCGATACAGGACATGGACCTGCCTCAATCACAGTGCATGGGATGTTTTTCCCCTCAACACTGAATACGGAAGTCATTCCGATTTTTTTTCCAATTAATCCTGGCATTTTTTACTGATTAAGCAGTTTTTAAAAATTACACTTTAATTTCTACCTCGACACCACTTGGCAATTCCAATTTCATTAGGGCATCGATCGTCTTAGCTGTGGAACTGTAAATGTCGATCAACCTCTTGTAAGAAGATAATTCGAATTGTTCCCTCGATTTTTTGTTTACAAATGTTGATCTCAAAACTGTAAAGATTCTGCGGTGTGTTGGCAGCGGGATCGGTCCGCTTACGATAGCTCCGGTTGTTTTCACTGTTTTGACAATCTTCTCGGCCGATTTGTCGACCAGGTTGTGATCGTACGATTTCAGTTTGATCCTGATTCTTTGACTCATGATAAGAACGTATTATAGTGTTTGATTATAATAAATCTGTTCTCCCTTTAACATTCTCAAGGACTGCAAGGGCAATGTTTTTAGGGACTTCAGCATAATGATCGAATTCCATTGATGATGTTGCCCTTCCGGAAGATAATGTACGTAAGGTAGTTACATACCCAAACTGCTCAGATAGCGGAACTTTTGCCTTGATCACACGGGCTCCGAATTTGGAATCCATACTTTCGACATGGCCCCGACGGCGGTTAAGGTCTGAAACGATATCACCCATGTAATCATCCGGTGTAACTACTTCGACTTTCATAATTGGCTCCAACAAAACAGGTTTTGCTTTGGAAGCAGCATTTCTGAAAGCTTGTTTTGCACAAAGCTCAAAAGAGAGGGCGTCGGAGTCAACAGGGTGGAATGAACCATCAATCAATGTGACTTTCAGGTTTTCGATCTTGAATCCTGCCAATGGGCCATTGTTAAGCGATTCTTTGAACCCTTTCTCAATAGCCGGAATATATTCGCGTGGAATTGTTCCCCCTTTGATCAGGTCAACAAACTGAAGACCAGTAACGCCTTCGTCAACAGGCCCAACCCTAACGCTGATGTCTGCAAACTTACCACGTCCACCGGTTTGTTTCTTGAATACTTCACGCAGAGAAACTTCCTTGGTAATAGCCTCTTTGTATGCAACCTGAGGAGCCCCCTGGTTACATTCGACTTTGAACTCGCGTTTCAGACGGTCAACGATAATTTCAAGGTGAAGCTCACCCATACCGCGAATAACAGTCTGTCCGCTATCTTCATCTGTCCTGACCTGGAAAGTTGGGTCTTCTTCTGCAAGTTTGGCCAACCCGTTAGACAATTTATCGATGTCGTTTTGAGTTTTTGGCTCAATTGCAATACCGATTACCGGTTCAGGGAATGTCATCGATTCGAGAACGATGGGGTGGTCAAGATCGCAAAGGGTATCGCCTGTGCGGATATCTTTAAACCCAACCGCTGCACAAATGTCACCTGCTTCGATCACGTCGCGTGGCTGCTGTTTATTGGCATGCATCTGGAACAAACGCGAAATGCGCTCTTTCTTGCCTGTGCGCATGTTCATCACATACGAACCTGCATCGATTTTCCCGGAATAGACCCGTATAAAACAGAGGCGACCAACGAATGGGTCGGTTGCAATTTTGAATGCGAGAGCAGCAAGTGGTTGGTCAACAGAAGGTTTCCGTTCAATTACCTCGCCAGTGTCAGGGTTTTTACCCTGAATGGAACCAATATCCAACGGATTAGGCAAAAAGGCACAAACTGCATCGAGCAATGTCTGAACCCCTTTGTTTTTAAATGCCGAACCGCAAAGCATCGGAATGATCACGCCGGTAAGGGTTGCTTTACGGATTACAGCGATCAATTCATCGACGGTAATGCTGTCGGAATCTTCAAAAAACTTTTCCATCAATACCTCATCCTGTTCAGCAACAGATTCGACCATCTTGTCGCGCCATTCCTTTGCATTTTCAAGAAGGTCTGCGGGAATTTCGTCCACATCATAATCGGCGCCCATCGACTCATTGTGCCAATAGATTGCCTTCATTCTGATAAGGTCGATAACTCCCAGAAATTTTTCTTCAGCCCCGATTGGAATCTGAATTGGGACAGGGTTTGCCCCAAGCTTTTCTTTGATGTCGTTATAAACACTGTAGAAATCGGCCCCTGCACGGTCCATTTTGTTAATGAACGCGATTTTTGGAACTCCGTATTTCTCAGCCTGACGCCAGACTGTTTCCGACTGTGCCTCAACGCCACCTACGGCGCAGAAAGTAGCAACAGCTCCATCGAGAACCCTTAAGGAACGCTCAACCTCAACGGTGAAGTCAACGTGCCCGGGAGTGTCTATAATATTGATCTGATGGATAATATCATTATACGTCCACTCTGTGAATGTAGCAGCAGAAGTAATTGTGATACCGCGCTCCTGTTCTTGTGCCATCCAGTCCATTGTTGCTGCCCCATCGTGAACCTCACCAATCCGGTGAGTTTTACCCGTGTAAAACAATATCCGCTCGGAAGTGGTTGTTTTACCGGCATCAATGTGAGCCATGATACCAATGTTCCTGGTATTTGTAAGATCCCTTTTAGCCATTATTTTAAATCCTGATATCTACTTTGATTCAATTAAAATCTGAAATGAGCAAACGCACGGTTTGCTTCTGCCATTCTGTGTGTATCTTCTTTTTTCTTGAATGCCCCTCCTTCTTCGTTGTAAGCTGCAAGTGTTTCAGCTGCAAGCTTTTCAGCCATTGAGTGGCCCGAACGTTTGGAAGCATAAAGGATTAAATTGTGCATCGAAATTGCCACTTTGCGTTCCGGACGGATTTCCATAGGAACCTGGAAGTTGGCACCCCCAACGCGCCTGCTCTTTACCTCAACAGCAGGTGTAATGTTCAGCAAACCTTTTTTCCATACATCAAGTACGGACAGTTCGCTGTCTTTCATCTTTTTACCAACGATGTCGAGTGCATCGTAAAAAATCTTGAAAGCGATAGTTTTCTTGCCATCTTTCATCAGGCTGTTAACAAATCTTGTCACCAACACATCTCTGAATTTAGGATCTGGCAAAATGATCCTTTTCTTTGGTTTTGTCTTTCTCATCTTAGTTACACATTGTTTGTGTTATTCGAATCGGCTGTTGTTCAGTCTTCAGTTTAAATAGCTTGCCCAGGCAAACCCTTACTCAACCAAACCTCCAAACAAATAACTAAATTTCAATCATTACTTTTTCTTTTTTGCTGCTGCAGCAACTTGTCCTGGTTTTGGACGTTTCGCGCCATATTTTGAACGGCGTTGTTTGCGACCTTCCACACCGGCTGTGTCGAGGGCACCACGGATGAGGTGATAACGAACTCCAGGAAGGTCTTTCACACGTCCTCCGCGAACCAGCACGATCGAGTGCTCCTGCAGATTGTGTCCTTCACCCGGAATGTACGCGTTTACTTCTTTCTGATTGGTCAACCGTACCCTGGCTACCTTTCTCATGGCCGAATTCGGCTTCTTAGGTGTCGTGGTGTAAACACGTACACATACACCCCTTCGCTGAGGGCAAGAGTTAAGTGCCGGAGATTTGCTCTTATCCTCGATACTCGTCCTTCCCTTACGTACTAACTGTTGAATAGTAGGCATAAACGTTTTTAAATTTGAATTATATAATACACACAAAAATGAACTCTACTCTTAAATCATTCAAATGAAAAGTCTGCAATACTGTCGTTCCCAACAACGCATAACTTTCCCAAAATGGACTGCAAAAGTACACAATTCCAATCGAAAACAATCACTTCGAAGAAAAAAAAGTATTTTTAATCAAATGTTCCGGTTTTCCCAAAAATATGAAGAAACAATTGCGATAATGTAAAACATTGATTCACACGATTTCTTAAAATTGACATTCCCAGCCCAGAAAAAACATTTCAGGAACAAAAACATATTTAAAAACATGTTTGCACCGTGGTTTCTTAAATAACTAAAACCGGATTAATTTGTTAAGATTTATTAATCAGAACATTAAACCATTTACTATTGATATGAACCTGAAGAAGGAATTAAGACACTGTTGTTACAATGTTGTTGCATTTTAAATAATTCCTATTTTTGGTGAAAATGTTTAATGTTGATGAATAATGCTGAATTTTAAACAAATAGATTTCAAAGTTTTTATTTAATTTTTTTATCACATGAAAGTATATCAAACTAAAGAGATCCGGAACATTGCAGTAATTGGAAATTCCGGCGCCGGGAAAACCACCCTTGTAGAGTCAATGCTCTTCGAGGGTGGTGTAATTAGTCGCAGAGGTGACGTAAAAAGTAAATCCACTGCATCAGACTACAACATTGTCGAACAGGAGTATGGCAACTCTGTTCACGCAACAGTACTTTATACTGAATTCGATGGATGCAAGATCAACATCATCGACACGCCGGGGATGGACGACTTTGTGGGCGGTGTGATCCCTGCACTCAGTATTACTGCTACAGGATTATTGCTGTTTAATGCTGTAAACGGTGTGGAAGTTGGGACTGAAATTGCCAACCGAAACGCTGAAAAGTTCCACAAACCGTTAATGTTTGTTGTCAACCACCTCGATCATGAGAACAGCAACTGGGACAACACAATCGAAATGGCCAAAACCACATTTGGCAACAAACTGGCCATCGTACAGTATCCGTTAAATCCAGGGCCAGGTTACAATAAAGTAATCGATGTCCTGAAAATGAAAATGCTTCAGTGGAAACCCACAGGCGGTGCCCCTGAAGAACTCGAAATTCCGATTTCTGAACTTCCACATGCCGAAGAGGTCCACAATCAGTTGGTCGAAATGGCTGCCGAAAACGATGAAGAGCTGATGGAACTTTTCTTCGAACAAGGGAACCTGAACGAAGACGAAATGCGCAAAGGGCTTAAATTAGGTATGGTCGGTCGTAGCCTCTATCCGGTATTTTGCACATGTGCCGCGAAAGACATGGGAATCCGCCGCCTGATGGAATTTATCTGCAATGTTTGCCCAAATCCAGGTGAACTTGCACCCGTTGAGACAGTTGACGGAAAATTGATCAAAATGGATATCAATGGTCCTACTTCAATCTTTGTTTTCAAAACAGCTATCGAACAGCATGTTGGGGAGGTAACCTATTTTAAGGTGATCTCAGGAATATTGAAAGAGGGTATGGACCTTGTCAATACCACCAAAAATTCGAAAGAAAGAATCTCACAGATTTATGCCGTGGCAGGAAAAACCAGGACCAAAGTCCCCGAAATGCAAGCCGGTGACATTGGTGCCACTGTAAAATTGAAAGAGGTCAAACATAACCACACATTGTGCGACAAGGATGCGGATATCGTTTATCCACCGCTGAAATATCCGGCACCCCGTTATACAACTGCCATTAAGGCAGTTAGCGAGTCGGATGAAGAGAAAATGGGCGAATACATGCACAAACTTGCCGAAGAAGACCCTACCTATATAATAGAGTATTCGAAAGAATTAAAACAGATCCTTATCCACGGTCAGGGCGAATACCATATCAATACCTTGAAATGGTATTTTGACAATGTATTTAAAATCGATATCCAATTTTTAAAACCAAAGATCCCCTATCGGGAAACTATCACCAAAATTGCTGCCGGCGATTATCGTCACCGGAAACAGAGTGGTGGTTCTGGTCAGTTTGGGGAAGTCCACCTTGTGATCGAGCCTTATGTTGAAGGTATGCCTGTTCCTGAAATGTTCAAAATTGATGGAAAAGAGATGAAGATCAGTTTGCGTGGGACTGATGTCACAGAATTGCCATGGGGCGGTAAGCTTGTATTCTGCAACTGTATTGTTGGAGGATCGATCGATGCTAGGTTCCTTCCTGCCATTTTGAAGGGCCTAATGGAAAAAATGGAAGAGGGTCCGCTTACAGGATCCTATGCCCGTGATATCAGGGTTTGTGTTTATGATGGAAAAATGCACCCGGTTGACTCGAATGAAATCTCGTTCCGTTTGGCAGGGCGTAATGCTTTTAGCTCAGCGTTTAAAAATGCAGGTCCTAAAATCCTTGAGCCAATTTACGATGTGGAAGTTTTTGTCCCATCAGACCGTATGGGTGATGTCATGAGCGACCTTCAGGGACGCCGTGCGTTGATCATGGGGATGAGTTCGGAAAAAGGGTTCGAAAAAATCATTGCAAAAGTCCCGCTCAAAGAGATGTACAAATACTCCACTTCCTTAAGTTCTGTAACTCAGGGTCGTGCAATGTTCAGCCTAAAATTCTCGAATTACGAAAAAGTACCTGCTGAAGTTCAGGAAGAGTTGCTCAAAGCATACGAAGCCGAACAAGTCGAAGAATAGTACTATTCAAATCCATTTATTGAAAGCTGCCTCTGGAAAGGGGTGGCTTTTTTTTGCTGGCGACTGGCAGTTTGCGGCTGGCGAGTGGCGACTATTAACTGGTGGCTGGTAGTTAGTGGTTGGCTATGGCGATTTTTAAAAGCTCCTTTAGGAGCAAAATATTGGTAGAAAAAATAAGATCGCCCCAAGTGGCGGCGCAATCAGGATGTTGTTAAAAGATTGAATGATTTCTGCGCCGAATTGAAAAAATCTGATCGATGAGGTAAGCCATAATAAATATAATTTTTTGCAAATACATTTCACGATCCATCTTCTTTTTGTTTACCTTTAGGTCATCAAAAAATTACTTGGGTCATGAAAATAAAATTTATTGGTGCAGCACGCGAAGTGACAGGGAGCAAGACCCTGATAACCTTAAATAACGGAAAGAAAATACTTTTAGATTGTGGGATGTTCCAGGGGAAAGGTGCGGAAACAGATTCAATGAACCGCAACCTTGGCTTTGAACCTTCTGAAATTGACCATATTATCCTTACACATGCCCACATTGACCATTCAGGGCTTATCCCTTTTGTTTATACCTTGGGATTCAGGGGCTCCGTGATCTGCACCAATGCCACGCGCGACCTTTGTGCGATTATGCTTGCCGACAGTGGCCATATTCAGGAGAGTGATACTGAGATGTACAACAAGAAAAGGGCACACCATGGGCTGGAACCGGTTGAACCGATTTACAGAAAAGACGATGCCGTTCAATGTATGGAATTGTTTATCGGGATTGCCCATAACCGTAAGTTAAACATCAACGACAGTGTGAAAGTTCGGTTTACCGGAACAGGCCATTTACTGGGTGCAGGTGCTGCATTATTAGAAATCACTGAAAATGGGAAGGTTACAAAAATAGCTTACACAGGCGACATTGGCCGGCCATCGAGCAGGATATTGAAGGCGCCGGAATCGTTCGGTCAATGCGATTACCTGATTACAGAGGCTACCTATGGTGACAGGTTGCACCCACGTCTTCAGGTTGCGGAAGCGGACCTGCTTAGGGTTGTGAATGAGGCTTGTGTACAGCGTGGCGGCAAACTGATCATCCCATCGTTTGCCATTGGCCGGACACAGGAACTGGTTTATTCCTTGAACAACTTTTTCAATCAGGGACGCCTTCCCAAAGTTCAGATTTACGTTGATAGCCCACTTGCGGTAAATGCCACCGATATTTTCAGGATGCACCCCGAATGTTTCAACAAAGAAGTGCTGGAGGTAATCGAAAATGACGAGGACGCATTTGGATTCAATTCGTTGCATTACGTCAAAACTTCGAAGGAGTCGAAGAAACTCAACAATATTAAAAAGCCTTGTGTGATCATCTCTGCATCGGGGATGATGGAGGCTGGACGGATCAAACACCATCTGGCTAATAATATCTCCAACTCAAGGAATACGATACTTTGTGTCGGTTATTGCGCCCCGAGGACTTTGGGTGCAAGGATCATTCAGGGTGATCCTGTGGTTTCCATTTTTGGCACCAAATATGAAGTGAACGCGACGATTGAACGCATTGAAGCTTTCAGCGGCCATGGCGATTACAATGAGATGCTGGGATACCTGAAATGCCAGGATAAATCAAAGATTATCAAAACCTTCCTTGTTCATGGCGATTATGATGCACAATTGTTCTATAAGGAACGCATGATCGAAGCCGGATTTGGGGATATCGAGATACCAGCTTCGGGGGATGAGTTTGAGTTGAAATAAGTCCGCAAAGAATTGGATAGAATAGCCTTTGCGTAACTTTGCGATCTCTGCGAGATATAAAAAAAGGTTCACGCTAAGCTCGCTAAGGCCGCAAAGAATTTATAAAACAAGTCTTTGCGTAATTTTGCGATCTCTGCGAGACATAAAAACGATCATTTCGCCCAAAGCCCGCCATGACCGCAAAGGATTTAATAATTAACGCTTTGCGTAACTTCGCGTACTTTGCGAGACATAAAAAGGTTCGCGCAAAGCTCACTAAGGCAGCAAAGGTTTGATAAAGAACTCTTTGCGTTTCCTTGCGGACTTTGCGAGACATAAACAAAACAGTCCAAAATTATCGCGCAAAGGCCGCTAAGTTCGCAAAGGATCTAAAAAACAAGCCTTTGCGTAACTTCGTGTGCTTTGCGAGACACAAAAACTGGAGTTATTCCATATTGATCAACGGCCATTTATCGTAGTTCCGGTTAACAGAATTACCATCAATAAAC
>CAIYPA010000449.1 GCA_903927965.1 uncultured Bacteroidia bacterium
CGATGTTGCGTATGACTATCTTGTCAAGGTTTTTATGACGACCAGGAACTACAAGGACGCGCTGATTTCGCTCGAAAAAATCAAAGTGAAAAGCCCATCCATCAAGAAAGCATACCAGAAAGTGGCGATGAACCGTGGGATTGAATTTTTCAGGGACATGAAATTTTCGGATGCGATCCAGATGTTTTACAAGTCGCTGGAATATGGGGACCAAAATATCCAATTGAAAGCACTTTCGTACTACTGGCGCGGCGATGCCAATTTCAGGTTGGGAAAAAGTGATGAGGCTGTGGCCGATTACAAAAAATTCCAGGGAACCCAAGGTGCTGCCAAACTGAAGGAATATGCAATTTCAAATTACAACATAGGCTATTCTTATTTCAACAAAGAGCAATATGATCTGGCAATACCCTGGTTTACAAAGTATTTCGATGGCAAGATAGAGAAGACCTCCCCAATTTTCACCGATGCTTACAACCGTTTGGGAGACTGCTATTTTGCCGAAAGTAAATTCACTGAAGCACTAATCAATTATCAGAAAGCCTATGATTCTGGTGGTTCGGATGCCGATTATGCCCTTTACCAGAAAGCGTTCTGTTCGGGATTACTCCAAAATTTCGATTTGAAAGTCAGCGACCTGAACAAGCTCCAGTCACAGTTTCCACAATCCAACTACATCGACGATGCACTCTTTGAGATTGGGAAATCGTATGAGAGGCTAAAAGACGACAACAAGGCCATCGCTATTTATCAGTCGCTAATTGCGAAATTCCCGGCAAGTCCGTATAAACCAAAGGCGTTGAACCAGTTGGGTTTAATAGCTTACAACAGCAATGATTACAACAAGTCGATCGAATACTACAAACAGGTTGTCGAAAACTATCCGAACAGTCCAGATGCGAAAGGTGCCCTCGGCGGGATCCGCAACAACTATGTCGAAACCAATAAAGTAGGTGAATACATTGCCTTTACCAAAAAGCTGGGACAGTCAGCCACACCTTCCGAAAACGAGCAGGATTCGCTGACCTATTATGCTGCGGAAAAACTCTACATGAACAAAGACCCACGGGCAAAAGAGGAACTTCGGAATTACATTATCAATTTTCCTTCCGGGAACTTTGCTCTCAATGTCCATTTTTACAAAGCCGAATGTGAGTTAAAAGACAATATACCCGATGAGGCATTGTTGGATTATGAATATGTTTTGGCCCAGCCAGACAATTTTTTTACCGAAAATTCGCTGATCAATGCTTCCGGAATCGCTTATCAAACAAAGAATTATAAAGACGCATTAGGCTATTACGAACGTCTTGAAACCGTCTCGAACAGCAATAACAACAAACTCCTTTCATTGACTGGCCGTTTGCGTTGCCAGTACGAATTGAAAAATTTTGATACAGTCACCAAAGTTGGATGGAAGATCAGGAGCATGGACAAGATTCCAGCCGAGCTGGACCGTGAAGCCAGCTACAAATCGGCAAAAGCCTATGTCGAATTGAACGACCCTACTAGGGCGATTCCATTGTGGAGGAAACTTTCGACCGACACAAAATCGCTGGAAGGGGCGGAAGCCAAATACCGTGTTTGTGAGAACTACTTTACCAGCAATAAGTTAAAGGAGGCTGAAAATGAGGTGATGGATTTTATCGAAAAAAGTACGCCGCACCAATATTGGCTTGCCAAGAGTTTTATCCTGCTTGCCCATGTTTACGAACAACAAAATGACCTTTTTCAGGCGACCCATACCTTGAAAAGCACAATCGAAAACTACGAACAAAAAGGGGATGGGATCATCGAAGAAGCGACCCAATATCTCCAGGTTTTGGAAGCCAAGGATGCCGCCAATCAGGCACCAGCCGATTTAAAAGCAACGCCCTCAACGGTCGCAAAACCGAAAAAAAAGTAAAACAGCCATCATGAAACATTTATACCGTTCAATCCCATTCTTTATCCTGCTTTTGGCACTATCAGTGGAATATACTGTTGCACAGCAGGATACGACAAAGCTGAAGCAGGAGGTCGAAGTTGTAAAGGCTTACAGGCCAAGCATTTCGAATGCAAACAAAGTGAATTTGCTGCCGGTTATTGATGATACGACCCGTTTTGTTCCGGAGTTCAAGTATTCGATCGAAAGCAAACCGGTTAAAACAGGTTTCACCGCAACGCCCATCAATGCGGCAGATGTGAGTGGTTTCCAATCCAAAACGTTGGGGTTGGGTTTGCTGAAATTGGGAATCGGATCGTACAATACCCCTTATGGTGAATTGTTCCTCAACCTGCCGAAATCTGATGTTGCAACTTTTGGTCTTCATCTCAGGCACCTCTCCACCAGTGGACAAATCAAACTGAGGGGCGGTGATCATGTCGATGCACCGTTCAGTGAAAACAGCGGCGAGGCTTTTGGTGGCTTGAACATCGGGAACACGGTCCTGTCGGTGAATTTATCGTATGACCGCGATGCCATGCGCTATTATGGCTATCCCGTCGCAATCCCTGCAAACGCTAAAATGACCCGGTATGGGCAAAAACAAGCCTACCAAAACGGTGATCTTGTTGTTGGGCTTAAAAGTAGCGAGGCCATTGAGAGCAATTTAAAGTTCGATGGCGGGTTAAAGCTTGGTTTTTTTGATGCCTTAACGGGACAGAAAGAGACCAG
>CAIYPA010000450.1 GCA_903927965.1 uncultured Bacteroidia bacterium
ACCATGTGGATGGATCGACAGATGTGATTTTCACAAAGCATACTTACAATGAAGCTCAGATAGACTGGTTTAAAGCTGGGTCGTGCCTTAATTTCATCAAGGAAAACCAATAGTCTTAGGGCGATTGGGAACTAGCGACTGGCAATTGGCTGCTGGCGACTGCTAATATACAAATTTGAATAGTTTTCAATCAAGTGAACTTTGCAGGAATACATTTTAAATACTTAAGTGACTTAAAGGAAAGCCGGGTATTCATCCGGCTTCCTTTTTGCAATAATCTGCAAAAACGATGTTAAACTTACGTTAGTTTGAATTTTTGGGGAATTTCCGTTTCCTTTTTTAAAAACACCCAATCATACCATTTAATTTATCATATTAAATATGAACCAATTAACTTTTCAACATTTTTATACCAAAATTCCGCAATGACAATATTTGAATTTACAATTAATTGTTATACAATTGATTACAATTCATTATTTATAAGTTAACATTTTTTAATACTTATTTAATTCTATTACGCATTGTGTATAACTACCTTTAGGTTCGAATTTTACGGGTCAATTCTCCTTTCATGTAAAAAGTATGGTATTCAAATTTAGGATTATATCAGACAAGATAGAGAATTTTGTGCTGCACATTGATGCTGATGCAAAAAACACTTTCTTTGAATTTCATGAGACAATTCAGGACGTATGCAAATATGACCCATCCCAACTTGCGACTTTTTACCTTGCCGATGAAGAGTGGGACAAAGGGTTTGAAATTGCAATGTTCGATAGCTATTCCCCCAAAAAAAAGAATACCCTTACAATGAAGAATACCATCCTTGGTGATTACCTGAAAGAGAAGGAGGATAAACTGATCTATATTTTTGATGTTCTCAATCAAAAATCATTATACATAGAATTAAATGAGATCGTTATGGAAAAGACATTGAATACACCAGTTGTTACCCTTAACAGGGGAATGGTTCCGATCCAAAGTTCTGTAAATCGCTATGATACTGATCTATTGGTAAATGACGATTCCGAACTTCAAAATATTTTTACAGACTTTGGCGAACTCGAAGACCTGAACATGATTTACGGTGAAATCGGGGAGGTTATTTAGGGGAAGATATACAGTGGAAATAATGGAAACAGGGAGAGAAGGGATTATCAAGGACAGTGTGCAATTTGGGACTGGCAGCTAGCTACTGGCAACTTGCAGTCTTACAAAAATGACTTTTCAACCAAATGTGATCATGATAAATAAATGACATTTTGGGATACTCCAAATCAATACAGATTTATTATTCCCGTATGTATTTAAGAAGTTATTCAAGATTGGTGGAAGCTAACCGCAAGTAGCAAGTTGCCAGCTGCTATTTAAAAAATTTCAAGAAGTAAAACCAACATATGCCTACCAGCTTCCAAAAGCAGATAAAAGGTTAGATTTGTGCTGTATTAAAACATTGAAAAGAATGCCCAAATCGCTGATTATTCTCCTCGGCCCCACAGGGGTAGGTAAAACCGATTTAAGTATAGAAATCGCCAAAATCTACGATACAGAAATTATTTCGTGCGATTCCCGCCAGATCTTCAAGGAGATGAGAATAGGGACAGCCGTACCTGACCAAAAAGTACTTGAGATTGTACCCCACCATTTTATCCAGTCACATTCAATCCATGAATATTACAATGCGAGCAAGTTTGAACAGGAAGTTCTTGAAAAACTCGATCTGCTGTTCCTCGCCAACGATGTAATCCTGATGACCGGTGGTTCGATGCTTTACATTGACGCACTTTGCAAAGGAATTGACGATTTGCCCAATGTGGACGATAAAATCCGAAATTCTCTGATCAAACGTTTCGAAACGGATGGAATAGAACCATTAAAAGAAGAATTAAGCCATCTCGATCCCGATTATTTTAAGGAAGTTGACCTAAAAAATCCCAAAAGAATCCTTCATGCACTTGAAATCTGTTTGATGACAGGTAGTCCCTATTCATCCTTCAGGACCAATCCAACAAAAGAACGGAACTTTAACATCATCAAAATCGGATTGAATTGTGAACGTGGACTGTTGTATGACCGGATCAATCGGAGGGTTGAACAAATGTTTATTGATGGGCTTGAAAAAGAAGCTTTGGAATTGTACCCGTTTAGAACCTTTAATGCTTTAAATACTGTGGGATACCGCGAATTGTTTGACTATTTCGAAGGGAGGTCAACATTGGTTGAAGCTAAAGAAAAGATAAAGGCCAATTCAAGAAAATATGCCCGAAAGCAGTTGACTTGGTTCAGACACGACCCGGAAATCAAATGGTTCATTCCGGGACTGAAGGACGAAATCATCAGTTTTATTAACCAGGAAATAAAAATGCTGAAATAAAACGAAATAAATAGAAATAATGGGAATATATAGAAATAAGAAAGTCAGGGATGAAAAGGCTTTTTCTTCCCTGACTTTCTCAATATTTGTACAATCAACAATTAAATATCGTCGTCGTCATCATCTTCAGGCACATCGTCAGGAATATCATCCACATCATCAACATCATCATGACCTTCGAACTCCTGTAACGCAAAATCATCCCGAAGTATTCCGTCGTCGCCAAAATCATCATCGTTTTCTACAATGTTATTGGCCTCCTCAAGGGTCATGCGGACAAGGTAATAATGATCATCGGTTTCATAGGGTAACGCAGACACAACTTTTCCTTTGGCATCGATATAGGTAATCAGATTTCCCGCAAATCCGGCTGGATAAGCGATCTTAATTTGCCCCTGAACATCGAGCGGAAGTTTGTCATAGTCTTTTACTATTCGCGGTTTATTGCTTGCTGCCATATTTTAATAAGATAGAGATTATATCTAACCTTTTGTATATTAGTTAATTAACATTTTATCTGTCTATGAAACCATCGTTTGTTTCAGGAGTGCAAAATAATAATTCAATAATTCAAAAAAATAGTTTTCCTCAAATAGTCGAAAAAAATATCAATTTATTAATTTGAAATTTTTATCAAATGTCGTATTTATTTGATTATATGTCACTTAATAAATTAATTTAATGGTTGCAAATTTTCACATTTTGGCATTGGCCCTAAAATACATACCTTTGCGACAAATCATTATCAAGCACGAAAGTACAATGAATATTTCATACAACTGGCTAAAAGATTACATTAATATTGATCTTTCACCCAATGAGGTTGCCGCGACCCTCACACAACTCGGGCTCGAAACAGGAAGTGTTGATGAAGTCGAACAGATCAAAGGTGGTTTAAAAGGAATTTTAATTGGGGAAGTGGTGACTTGTCACAAACACCCCAATTCAGACCATTTAAGTGTAACTACAGTAAATATTGGAACTGGGGATAATCTTCCAATCGTTTGCGGAGCGCCCAATGTTACAGCCGGGCAAAAGGTTGTTGTTGCCACTGTGGGAACGATCCTTTACAAAGGCGACGAGCAGTTCACAATCCAGAAATCAAAAATCAGGGGTGAAGTGTCAATGGGGATGATCTGTGCCGAAGATGAAATCGGTTTGGGCAACGATCATCGCGGCATAATGGTTTTAGACCCGGATGCTGTACCCGGAACGCCTGCCGGCACCTATTTCAAAATTCAAAGTGATTATGTCCTTGAAGTTGACCTGACACCCAACCGGATCGACAGTGCTTCGCACATCGGCGCGGCACGCGATCTTGCGGCAACCTTAAGTCAAAAATCATCAGTAAAATACAATCGTCCGAACATAGATCATTTTAAGGTTGACAATCAAAACCTTACAATTCCTGTTACAATCGAGGACAGTCAGGCATGTGCGAGGTATTGCGGGGTAACGATTTCGGACGTAACAGTCAAGGAATCACCCGAATGGTTGAAAAACAGGTTAAAAGCGATTGGCCTCAACCCGATCAACAATATTGTTGACGTGACCAACTTCGTCCTGTATGAAACTGGCCAGCCTTTGCATGCTTTTGATGCTTCAGCTATTGATGGAGGTAAGGTAATCGTTAAAACCCTTGCAGCAGGAACAAAATTTGTAACTTTAGACGGGGTTGAGAGAGAACTGTCGGATATGGACCTGATGATCTGTAATTCTGAAGAACCCATGTGTATCGGCGGTGTTTTCGGTGGTTTACATTCGGGAGTAAAAGAGAGCACGACCCATGTTTTCCTGGAAAGTGCCTATTTTAATCCGGTTTATATCCGTAAAACGGCCCGGCGCCATGGTTTAAATACCGATGCCTCGTTCCGCTTCGAGCGTGGGGTGGATCCCAATGGGACATTGTATGCACTAAAACGTGCCGCATTGTTAATTCAGGAAGTTTCAGGTGGAACAATAACATCCGATGTGGTCGATGTGGTTGCCGATCCTTCCATCCTTGCCTTTTTCCCAGTTACGGTTACCTATTCAAGCATTAACCGCTTGATTGGCAAAGAAATTCCAAAAGAGACGATCAAAAGCATCTTGTTGTCGCTTGAAGTCGAAATCAAATCAGAAACTTCTGAAGGACTGGAATTGGCTGTTCCACCCTATCGGGTCGATGTGAAACGCGAGGCTGATATTATAGAAGAAATCCTTCGGATTTATGGCTATAACAATGTGGAACCGAATAAATCAATCAAATCGGCGATCCAACATGCCCCCCACCCCGATAAAATGAAGTTGCAGAACCTGATTTCTGAAATGTTCACTGCCAGGGGATTTAACGAAATTATGTCGAATTCGTTGACAAAAATTGCCTATTACGACCAACTGGAAACCTACAAATCTGAAAATACGGTACGTCTTTTCAATCCGCTCAGTTCTGATCTCAACGGGATGCGCCAGACCTTGCTCTTTGGGGGACTTGAAGCGGTCAACAGAAATACAAACTACCGCAATTCGGACTTACGTTTGTATGAATTTGGAAATGTTTACCATTTCGATGGAAGCAAGACCTACGATAATCCGGTGAAGAATTATAGCGAAGAGGAACATATTGCGATTTGGATCACTGGTAAAAAGGAGGCCGAAAACTGGGCTGTTAAAGAAGAACCAACTTCATTCTTTACCTTAAAAGCCAATGTGGAAAATATCCTTACAAGGATTGGCGTAATTGTTGAAAACTGTGCCATCGAATCTATTTCGAATGATATTTTCTCGGAAGGGCTCGAATACCGGTACAACAATGTATCCATTTGTCAGATTGGTTATATCAGCAAGAAAGTCCTTAAAAAAATGGATATCGGTGCCGATGTATTTTATGGCAACCTTCGGTGGACGGTTATCCTGAAGGCAATTAAAAATCACAAAGCAGCCTACACACCACTTAAAAAGTATCCTGAAGTAAAGCGCGACCTTGCTTTGCTAATCGATAAAGAGGTGCAGTTCAGCACGATCAAAGCATTGGCATTCAAGGCGGAACGTCAGATCCTGAAAAGCGTGAATATTTTTGATGTTTATGAAGGCTCAAACCTTCCGGAAGGAAAAAAATCGTATGCGGTGAGCTTTATCCTTCAGGATGATGAAAAAACGCTCAACGAAAAGCAAATCGAAAAAACGATGAACCGCTTGATCAGTGTTTACGATCGGGAAGTCGGGGCACAAATAAGATAAGGTTTTTTTGGCATCCAGTATTCTGTAGAAACAAGTTATATTGGTTGATAAGGCTGTCAAAATTAAGGTTTCGACAGCCTTACTTTTCAAATAATTACTTACAGATATACTTGATTAATAATCGTTTAGATATGACAAGAATAGAAATCATAACAGCGGATATTACCCATCTTAATGTCGATGCAATTGTAAATGCAGCCAATCGTTCCCTTTTAGGCGGTGGAGGAGTTGATGGAGCCATCCACCGTTCTGCAGGTCATGAACTTTTAAAGGCTTGCCAACTGTTGGGCGGATGCAACACAGGGGATGCGAAAATTACGCCTGGATTCAGGCTTCCATCGAAGTTTATAATCCATACAGTTGGACCAGTGTGGCAAGGAGGAAGGTACCACGAAAAAGGATTGCTGGCATCTTGTTATCAACAAAGCCTGCGCCTCGCAACAGAAAACGGGATCAAAACCATCGCTTTCCCCAATATCAGCACCGGCGTTTACGGTTTCCCAAAACGTGAAGCTGCATCAATCGCCATTGAATCGGTTCAATCCTATCTGAAAACCCATCCTGAAATTGAAAGGGTAATTTTCTGTTGCTTTGACGATGAAAATTTTGAAATCTATAATAAACTGAATTATAGCACGATATCTATTGAAAGGGTACAATCGGAAAAGGAGGTACAACTTGTCGCCGACCTGGCCTATACAATCTGGAATGAACACTATGTCCAAATTATTGGTCAGGATCAGGTCAACTATATGGTGACCAATTTTCAGTCTGCCGAAGCGATGTCAAAACAAATACAAACCGAAGGTTACGAATATTATATCATCAGACATTTATCTGAGCCATCCGGGTACATTTCGACAAAACTGACTGGCGATGAATTGTTTCTCAGCAAATTTTATGTTATTAAGGAAAAACGGGGCACCGGTATTGGAAAAGAGGGTTTGAAATTCATTTGTGAACGTGCAAGGACCCTTGGGGCAAATTCAATAAAACTCACTGTAAACAAATACAATACCAATAGTATTAAAGCCTATGAAAAGATGGGGTTCATCAATTTTGGGTCGGTGGTGGCAGATATCGGCGAAGGCTATGTGATGGATGATTTCGTAATGAAATTAGACCTTTAATGCAAATTCGCGTTACTTTATTCGTATTCTAATAACAATCTGTTTCGGGACAATATCCATATTCAGAAGCACTTGCAGCCGCCAGCTGCCAGTCGCCAGTTGCAAGTTGCCAGCCGCCAGCCGCCAGTCACCAGCCGCTCCCCTAATCAAACAATTCAGCCAGGCTTCCGACATAATCTTCTTCCCAACCATCCACCATGTTATCAAAGGCATCATCTGGAATATTGGTCTGGTGGACTTCCATATTGGTCCCTTTCTTATCAGGATGTAACTTGATTGTGACAATAGAATCCTCTTCATCACCAAAATACCAGTGTTGGACTATTTTGAAATTTTCAACAAATTCGATGTTGCGGCCAGTTATCTCACCATCCCATAACGAAAATTCACTGCCGGGTTCGGTGCTCATCGCAGCATGTTCACCAGTCCATATTTCGATCATTACCGGATTGGTCAGGGCATTGTAAAGATCCGCCGGTGAAGCTTCAAGTTTAAAGTATTTCTTGTACTCTTTCATTTGTTTATATTTTGTTCAATCCTTCATTTTGTTCAAAAATAGGTAAATATTTGAATGTACAGGCAAAAATGATTGGAAAAACAGTTGATATTTCTATTTTCGCCATTCAATTCAAAAATGCTATGAAGAACAAATTCATCGATTATACCCGTCTTGTAAAATTTGAACATACCATATTCGCTTTACCTTTCGCAATGATTGGTTTTTTCCTTGCTTTAAAGGAGGGTTCCGATGCCATTTCATGGGTGCTGCTTCTAAAAGTCATTGGTTGTATGGTATTTGCGCGAAATTCTGCTATGGGTTTTAACCGTTATCTTGATCGGTCTTTTGATGCAGCCAATCCACGAACAGCCAAACGGGAAATCCCGGCAGGTGTGATTCCAGCCCGGAAAGCACTGATATTTGTAATTGCCAATTCGCTGTTATTTGTTGGAACGACCTTGTTGATCAACAACCTTTGTTTTTACCTCTCACCAGTTGCACTTTTCGTGATCCTGGGTTATAGTTATACTAAAAGGATCACGCCACTTTGCCATTTTGTATTGAGTGCTGGTCTGGGCTTGGCACCTATCGGGGCTTATCTCGCTGTAACAGGTCAATTTGCAGTTGCCCCCCTCCTCTTTTCGATGGTCGTTTTTTTCTGGGCCAGTGGTTTCGATATTATTTATGCCTGTCAGGATGTCGAATTTGACAGATCGTACAAACTGAACAGTATCCCTGCGATGACAGGGGTAAAAATTGCTTTGCAACTATCTGTAATTGTGCATATTATAGCTGCATTATTTGTCATTTCTGCCTATTTTGTCCTTAACGGTGGGTGGCTTTTCAGGATCGGTGCGACCTTGTTTATTGGACTTCTGACCTATCAGCATTTTATTATCAAACACAATGATCTGAGCCGCGTCAATATGGCCTTTGGAACAACAAATGGAATTGCAAGTGTTTTGTTTGCTATTTTTGTGATTGCGTCGTTTTATTGGACAATTTGATAATTTGTCGATTTGAAAATTTGGAAATGTTAAATTGCCAGATGCAGGTTGCAAGTTGCCAGCCGCCAGTTGCCATTCCCTAAAATTTATACGTCAACCCAATGGTGAACAACTCCTTAAATTGAAGCTTGGGTTTGCGTCCAATCTCTTTACCTGCAAGGTCAAGGATCGGGAATTTTGTGTTGTAATCGTAAACCATCTGGGTCATCACCCTCGCATTGATCAACCTGCTGATCCGCATAATGACCACCTGTTCCCATTCAAAGGCGAATTTTTGAAAAGTATATCTGTAATTATTGAAAAACTCACCTTTGGTATCATAGGTTATATTTTCAGTTAATGCCCTGTGCCAATTGGCTTTAACAATTATACCTGGTTCCCACAATTGCTTTTTGCCTGGTTCAAGCCCAAACTTAGATGGGGTAATTGTCACAGTGTCCCTTATAATTGTTGTCTTTGAGGTAAAGGGAGCGAGGAACAATGAAAAATCCTTGTTTGGTTTATAGTCCATACCGATTGACATGGTCAGGTATCCTGGTGCCATAAATGCCGAAATTGGATGCACCTTGTCGGGAAATGTATAGCCTGGTGCAAGCTGGGTGCGAAAATTCGCTTCACCCGAATAGAACCATTTTTTAAACGCTGAATAGCCTAGACGGGATTGCAACTCGAACTTATCATCGTTCTTTTCGAACCCCCTTGTTTTTGTCTGACTTATCCCATAACGGAATTCCGCACTATTTTCCCATTTGACCTTATCTTTGGAGTAATTGGCGTTGTACTTACTCATCAACAAAAGCGCAAGCGAACTTTCACCCCCTTTTGACCAGTTTGACAAAGATGTTTGTGTAAACCCTATCGACCCATTGCCGAAAAGCGTCCAGGCAGGATACACAATTTTCATCAATTCGACTTTCTTTAACCTCCTATCGGGAGCTTTTTGTTCAAAAAGGATGGATCTATTCTGTGATTCGGTAAATCGGGTCAGCTTCACCCCATCATCGATCACTATTTTAAGTTCCCCTTTTCCATTGTTGATTAAAATCACACTTAATGAATCTTTTTGTGCATTTTTAAGAAACATCCTGATTGGCTTAATTTCGCGGTTTGCTGTCCAGTAAGATGTTTTTTCATCAGCAATATTGACAAGCTTTATCAAGGAGGAATCTGCTTCGGCATGAAATACCAAATACTTCAAAGCCAATTTTAAGGAATCGTTGACTGTTGTGACCACTTTGTCATTAAAGGAAATCAAAGTTGCATAATTCTGGTCCTTAACAGACTTCTTATATGCATTGATTTTGAGTTCAGTTTGATCTGCAATGTATTGAGTTCTATAAACAAAAGTTATCCTCTCCCTCCAGTTGTTATTTACGGAATCGTTATAATTTGTTCGACAGGAAATAAAGATTTGTTGTCGCGCCGAATCCAAAGACGCGCCGGTCCATGTGGAAGGAATCTGCAGTGCAGCGAGTTTATTGTCCAGATTTGTGACAAACTTTTCTGGAAGCTCTTTCTTTTTTCTTCCCAGAAATTGATCTGGTCTCCCTTCAGGAACAATTGGGGCTTTGGAAAGTTCCGTTTCCATGATCATCGTTGGGACAGTTATCCGACCAATATTCAAGGTATCAAGAATCTTCCTTCTGATCGTTTCAACGCCCTTTGTCACCTCTTCATCAGAAACATAACCGGGGATTCCCGTTAGATTATGTATATCCTGTGGACGTCTGTCCATAATCGAAACAACCTTACCATCGTTCAACAATTGGTTTACACGTATAATCACAGTATCCAGAGGATCGTTTTCGGCGTAATTTAAAACTCCCTGGATCTGTTTTTTATATAAATTATCGGTAACGTACCACTCACCATGTGAAAAAAGGAGCTTGTTGACAAAATCGACACTCCATTTCAGTGAATCGGCAACTTGTTTACGTGGTTTTTGGATATCTGCACCGAAGGCCTGAAACTTGTTCTCTGCAAGTAAAGCACTGTTTGACAGAAACAGTGAAAGGAAAAAAAACAGGATTAAAGTATTTCTGACCATCTCCATTATCTTTAAAGGTTCAAAAGCAAAAATAATCAAAAGTGATATATCTTTGAGTAATTGTATTTTAAAAAATAATTGATGAATCGCCATATAAAAACACCAATCTTCAGAGACCACATAATTTTGATCCTTATAATGTTAACACCATATACCACCTTTGCCCAACATAAAGACTATTTCTTTGAAATTTCAGGTGGGAGTGGTTGGTTATACCCCCACGATCCGGTATTGAAACCCATTGCTGGCCAGGTTTCTATTTTTAATGCGCGCCTTGGCCTGAAAACTTTAGGAGACAAGGAATGGCAACGCACTTTCAAATATCCAGACTTTGGGATTGGTATTTCGCACAACTATTTAACCAAAAGCTTCCTGGGAAATCCAACTGCCGCCTTTGCCTTTGTTAATCTTCCGTTATTTCCCAACGCAGTTTTAAAAATTAATTTTGGAATCAATGCTGGATTGGCCTGGGGAATTAATAAATTCAGTGGCCTAAATCCTGAAAATTTGGCAATTGGATCAAAATGTGCAGCTTACGGCAATTTCAATTTAAATACATTAATTGAAATTTTGCCACGCTTCGAACTTGTCCTCTATTCGGGATTGCACCACTATTCCAATGGCAATACAAATAAACCAAATAAAGGGCTCAACACCTTTGGTGCAGAAGCCGGCCTTCGTTATAAAATAAACAAACTAATTTTTGATAAAAATGTAAATCCGGTTCCACCTTCGCAAAAACAATCTTCGATAATGGCATTTGGAGCTTTGAGCTGGAAGAAAGAGTCCACGTGGGGTCCTTTTTATAAAGCAGGTTCTGTGAGCATTGGATACTACCGGACCATCAGCAATAAAAGCCGGCTTAGTGCAGGGGCAGACCTTTTTTATGATGAGGGGGTAACGGAATATACCTTTAAAGACAAACAGCTTAAAAATGTCATGGCGTCAGGGATATTTGCAGGTCATGAATTGACTTTGGACAGGTTTTTAATTGTAACACAGGCAGGGATTTACCTTTCAAACCCGAATCCAAATGACCCTTTTTACTATGAACGTCTTGGCCTTCGTTACATCATCGCAAACCGGGTTATTCCCTCACTTACACTTAAAGCACACCAATTCAAAATCGATTTCATTGAATGGGGGCTTGGTTTCGTACTTTGGAAATCGAAATAATGATGTCCTAACTTATTGGCCTGAAATTACTATCTTTGCAAAAAATTTAGGAATAATTAAAGGCAAAATGGCACACAAATCGGGATTTGTCAATATTATTGGAAATCCAAACGTAGGAAAATCGACCCTAATGAACGCAATGGTCGGTGAAAAACTCTCCATCATCACATCAAAAATGCAGACCACGCGGCACCGTATCAAAGGGATTGTCAACGGTGAGGATTTTCAGGTGGTTTACTCCGATACCCCGGGAATATTAAAACCAGTTTATAAACTTCAGGAATCGATGCTCGGTTTTGTGAACACAGCCCTTGTTGATGCTGACATTCTTTTGTATGTGACCGATGTAGTTGAAGATTTTTCGAAAAATGCCGATTACCTTGAGAAAATCAAATCAGCGGAAGTACCTGTCTTGGTGCTAATTAATAAAATAGACCTTACCGATCAGACAAAACTGATTTCCCTTGTCGAGAAATGGAGGGAGCTGATCCCCAAAGCTGAAGTAATGCCGATCTCTGCTAAGGAGAAGTTTAACCTTGATTATGTTTTCAAACGGATATTAGCCAATCTTCCAGAAGGTTCCCCGTTTTTTCCCAAAGACGAACTTACTGACAGGAACGAAAGGTTTTTTTCACAGGAGATTATCCGGGAAAAAATACTGTTGTTTTACGATAAGGAAATACCCTATTCAGTTGAAATAGAGGTCGAATCATTCAAGGATGAACCCAATCTGCTGAGTATTATGGCAGTGATTTATGTTGCCCGCGACACCCAGAAAGGGATCATTATAGGACATCAGGGAAAAGCCCTTAAAAAAGTTGGCACCGAAGCCAGGTTGGATATGGAAGAATTTTTTGGGAAAAAAGTATTTCTCCAACTCTTCGTTAAAGTAGCAAAAGACTGGCGCGACAAAGAGAGCCAGCTACGTAATTTCGGTTACGAATTTCAATAAATCAATAAACAGAAAATGAGCAATATAGTAGCAATCGTTGGTAGGCCAAACGTTGGCAAATCAACATTTTTTAACCGTTTGACCGAATCGCGTGCCGCCATTGTGGACGATACCCCAGGTGTAACGCGTGACCGGAATTATGGGAAATGCCTTTGGAACGGGGTCGAATTTTCTGTCATCGACACAGGTGGTTATGTTTCAGGATCGGATGATGTTTTTGAAGAGGAGATCCGCCGCCAGGCAAGGCTGGCCATCCAGGAATCGGATGTGATCGTATTTTTGGTCGATGTTGAAAGTGGCCTGACCGAACTAGACGAAAACGTTTTTGATTTTTTGCGAAGGAACGACAAACCTGTGGTAACAGTGGTCAATAAAGTCGATACCCACCAACGTAGCCTCGATGCCAATGAATTCTATTCTCTGGGAGTTGAGAAAATTTTCTGTGTTTCATCGATCAACGGCCTCGGTTCGGGTGACCTTCTTGACGAAATCGTCAGTTTACTGCCACCTAAAGTTGAAGAGGTTGTTGACGAAAAAATTCCAAGGATTGCCATCGTTGGCCGGCCAAATGTTGGCAAATCTTCCATTATCAACACATTGGTTGGAGAAGAACGTCATATTGTTACCGATGTTGCCGGGACTACACGCGATTCTGTGGCCCAGAACTACAATAAATTCGGTCATAACTTTATACTTGTCGATACAGCAGGTTTGCGCAAGAAAACCAAAGTAGCCGAAGATGTCGAGTTCTATTCGGTGATGCGTTCGATCCGTACAATTGAGGATTCGGATGTTTGCGTCCTTGTCCTCGATGCAACCCGTGGCGTTGAAGGTCAGGATGTCTCCATTTTCCATCTGATCCACAGGAACAAAAAAGGGATCGTAGTGGTTGTAAACAAATGGGACCTGGTTGAGAAAGACAACCATACGATGAAAAAATTCGAAGAGGATATCCTTGAAAAATTCGCCCCTATTGTTGATGTACCAATTGTATTTACTTCTGCTCTTACCAAACAGCGGATCCTTAAGATTCTCGAATCGGCCATGATGGTCTTTGAAAACCGGAACCGTCACGTCCCAACTTCCAAACTCAACGAACTTTTGCTTGGGGCAATTGAGGCTTACCCGCCACCAGCACACAAAGGTAAATACGTCAAAATAAAGTATATCACACAGTTACCGACAAAGATCCCAAGTTTCGCATTCTTTTGCAACCTTCCCCAATATGTAAAGGATCCCTACAAAAGGTACCTCGAAAACAAGATCCGGGCAAACTTTAACTTTACAGGGATTCCAATCCAACTTTATTTCAGGTTGAAATAAAAGGTAATGGTGAATTTCTGAACCTTTGGGTCAGGCGATTTCCAATCGCCTTTAATTCCATTGAATGAAAAAAGATAATTCTTACCATCGATGGCGTCAATTCGTTCTTAATAAAATTATTTAAATTACCACCAAAAATCCCAAAATATTCCGTATCTTGCGCCACTTTTCCAGAGAACTGGAAATTTGATTTCTTGATAATAATTCGACGGGTAATTGGCTCATTAGATTAGCTATACGCCCGGCACAAAAAACAGATGATGCAATTTAATGAAATGGGACTCGACCCCAGAATCCTAAAGGGGATTCAGGAAATGGGCTTCGAACAACCTTCGCCAATCCAGGAACAGTTTATCCCCTTGTTCCTGAAAAAACCCACCGACATTGTAGGACTAGCACAGACTGGAACGGGAAAAACAGCAGCTTTTGGTCTTCCTATGCTCCAAAAATCGACCCCAAAATCAAAGTTCCTCAGGCACTGATACTTAGCCCGACGCGTGAACTTTGTGTTCAAATCGCAAGGGAAATTACTGATTATGCAAAGTACCTTCCTGAGATCGTGATCACGCCTATCTATGGTGGTGCAGATATCGGGGCGCAGATAACCGCGTTGCGTAAAGGTGTCCATATCGTTGTTGGTACACCCGGCCGTATGCACGACATGATCCGGAAAAACAAGATCGACCTGACCCAGGTTTCCATTATGGTCCTTGATGAAGCTGACGAGATGCTGAACATGGGTTTTCAGGAAGATGTCGATGCGATTTTGGACCAGACCCCAAAAACAAAAAACACTTTGCTTTTCTCAGCCACAATGCCTGCTGAAGTTGCTGCAATTGCTAAGAATTACATGACAAATCCTGTCGAAATTGCCGTTGGCAAAAAAGGTTCAGGTGCTGAAAATGTGGAACATATCTACCACATGGTCCATGCCAAAGACCGTTATTCTGCTTTGAAACGGGTGATGGACTTTGTTCCCGAAGTTTATGGTATCGTTTTTTGCCGTACCCGGATGGAAACAAATGAAGTTGCATCCCAGTTGATACAGGACGGTTACAGTGCAGAAGCACTTCACGGTGACCTGAGCCAGGCTCAACGCGATTATGTAATGGAGAAATTCCGTACAAAGGGTGTCCAGATGTTGATCGCTACCGATGTGGCAGCCCGTGGTATCGATGTAAACGACCTGACACACATTATCAACTATAACCTTCCTGATGATATTGAGAATTACACCCACCGAAGCGGACGCACAGGTCGCGCCGGAAAGTCGGGAATCTCAATCTCCATCATCCACATGAAAGAGCAGGGACGAATCAGGATGATCGAACGCGGGATCGGGAAAAAATTCGTCCGGATGCCCGTTCCAACAGGTAAAGTGATTTGCGAAAAACAATTGATGTACCTGATCGACAGGCTTCAGTCAGTTACAATTAACGAAGATCAGATCCAGCCTTTCTTACCTGCTGTTTATGAAAAACTGGAAACCCTTTCAAAGGAAGATTTGATAAAACACGTTGTGTCACTGGAGTTTAACCGCTTCCTTGATTATTATGGCAATACAGAAGATTTGAACGCCCCCGATGTCCACGAAAGTGGTAGAAGGGAAGGGCGCAAAGCTTCCTCAGATGGCTTGACGCAATATCGTTTAAATGTGGGTCTCGCAAATGGTTTGATACCTAAGGACATCATCACTTTTGTGATCGATGCAACAGGCCGACGGAATGTCGAAATCGGTAAAATCGACTTGTACAAAGGTTATGCTTTGGTCGAAGTTGAAACATCCGCTGGATCCAACCTGTTGAAAAACAGCAGGGGAATGTCCTTTAGAGGAACATTCTTCGACGTAGAGCAACACAACCCCGGACGCGAAGCAAGCTCAAAAGGTAGCCGCGTAGAACGTTCAGACAGAGGGGACCGTGGTGATCGCGGTGAAAGTCGTTTTAACCGCGGAGGCTTTCAGAAACCCGAAGGAAGGGACGAATTTAAACGTCGCGACAGGAAAAAAAGGTTTTAAAATTTTTAATTAAAAAAGCCGAAGCCGGGAAGTAATATGCTTTCCGGCTTCTTAATTAAAGCTTTACAGTATTCCAAAACTGTTGAATAGTATGTTGGTAATCAATCAATCGGATCAAACCAAGGTGATCAATCAACCAAATAAAAAACGGATCAGGATAGCTGTTTCCCTTGCCTATTTCAGCATGGGCCTTTGTTTTGCTTCATGGGCAAGCCGGATACCCGACATTAAAACAGCCTTGCATCTTGGTGACGCGGCTTTCGGAAGTATCCTCTTTGCTTTGCCGGTTGGTCAGTTCCTGATGATGCCATTCTCAGGAAAGTTGGTTACTCATTTCGGCAGCCGGAAAGTCATCCTGTTTGCGATACCTGCCTATTCAATTTGCCTTACGAACCTTGGACTTGCAACACATGGATGGCAACTTGCAATAGGGCTGTTCCTTTTCGGGATATTCGGGAATATGTGCAATATATCTATTAATACACAGGGAGTTGCTGCCGAGAAGATATATGAACGCCCAATCATGTCAGCCTTTCATGGAGGCTGGAGTATTGCCGGGTTTACTGGTGCGTTAATTGGCTTAATGATGATCAATTTAAAAGTCAGGCCATATTTTCATTTTTGGATCATCATTGGTATTGTTGCCTTAATCCTCTCCCAAAACTACAAATGGCTGATCGCTGCAAAAACAGGTCCCACAATGGCAGGGGAAGTCCAAAAAAGGAAATTCTTTTCAAAACCTGATTCAACATTGTTGCAATTGGGTGTAATAGGATTCTGTAGTATGGCAAGCGAAGGTGCTATGTTCGACTGGAGTGGGGTTTATTTCAAAGATATCGTCCATGCACCTGCATCGCTTGTCATTTTGGGATATACTTCGTTTATGATCATGATGGCAACAGGAAGGTTTATTGCGGACCGCCTCGTTTTGCAATACGGAAGAAAACGTTTGCTTCAGGTAAGCGGCACAATGATCTCAACAGGACTTTTTACCTCAGTATTTTTTCCCTATCTGATCACTTCCACAATCGGGTTTATGATGGTTGGTCTTGGGGTTTCGAGTATAGTACCATCGGTCTATAGTGCAGCAGGCAAACATGGCAAAGTAGCCCCTGGTATCGCACTTGCTACTGTTTCAAGTGTAAGCTTTCTTGGGTTTTTGATGGGGCCACCGCTTATTGGGTATATTTCCGCAGCAGCGGGATTAAGATATTCCTTTGCAGTAATCGGAATATTTGGATTTTGTATTACACTTTTAGTTTCTAAAATAAGGGCGATGCATTAAAAAGTCCCTGCAAAAAAAATAATTGATAGTGAACAAATCAACTTAAAACTCTCTATCTTTGTGAGATTCCTTCCAATAATTATCCCAATCCCAATCACTTTTTGAAATTATAATCCGCTTTCTGGTATGCAATAATAATTTGAGAACAAAAATGGAAAATGGGACACAAACTTTAATGAAATCATCTCCTTCATGGATGGAGATCGTTTCGAGATACAACTTTTCAGATCCATTAAAAAGTTGGTGGCAATTGATCAACTCAGTAATTCCCTATCTTGCACTTTGGGCTGTAATGATCTGGAGCCTTCAGATCAGTTATTGGATTACGCTATTGTTATCCTTTTTTGCAGCAGGCTTCCTTGTAAGGATATTTATTATTTTTCATGATTGTGGCCACGGATCATTTTTTAAATCGCAGAAGTTAAATCGGACAATCGGGGTTATAACAGGATTCCTGGCATTTACCCCTTATCACAAATGGCATCATGATCACAAGGAGCATCATGCAACTGTTGGTAACCTCGATAAGCGCGGAACAGGTGATGTCAATACCCTTACAATTGAGGAGTTTCTGAAAAGGTCAAAATGGAATCAATTCAGGTACAGAATATACAGGCATCCTATTTTTTTATTCGGAATAGCTCCATTTCTTGTATTTGTACTTCAGAACCGATTGACAAAAAAATACATGAGCAGAAAAGAAAAATGGTATCTACACCTGACAAATTTAGCTTTAATCGCAGCTATCTTCTTGTCGATGTGGGCTATAGGTTGGAAAGCCTATTTACTGATTCAGTTACCTGTTCTTTATATTGCGGCAATTCACGGTCTTTGGCTTTTTTACGTCCAGCATCAGTATGAAAATGTTGTATGGAAACGGTCGAACGAATGGAACTACAAGGATATCGCTTTGGAAGGCAGCTCTTATTTTAAATTACCCATAGTCCTCCAATGGTTTACCGGGAATATTGGCTTTCACCATATTCATCATCTTGGTCCGAGAATACCCAACTATAAGTTACCCCTTTGTTACAAGGAGAATCCAATCTTTCAGACGGTTCAACCCATTACATTTTTTTCGAGCCTCAAGTCTTTAAAACTGAGACTTTGGGACGAAAAAAAGCACAAACTGGTTGGATTTAGTGCTATTCGCTGATTACCAAAATATTACATCTACTTCAACAAATTTAAGATACTTAAAAATTTTGTATTAGCTATTTGCCTCTTTCAGGATCACATCATGGGCGCCACCTTCAATTATACTGGTTGAAGAAACAAGAGTTATTTTGGCTTTTTCCTGCAATTCAGCGACGGAAATTACACCGCAACTGCACATTGTAGATTTAATTTTTCCAAGGGTAACTTCAAGATTATCCTTTAACTTCCCAGCATAGGGTACATAACTGTCAACTCCCTCTTCAAATTTTAATGATTCGTTCCCTCCCATATCGTAACGTTGCCAATTGCGGGCACGGTTAGAACCTTCACCCCAATACTCCTTGACATAGCTGTTGCCAATTTGGATCCGTTTTGTCGGACTTTCGTCGAAGCGGGCAAAGTACCGTCCCATCATCAGAAAATCGGCTCCCATTGCCAACGCAAGGACCATATGGTAATCATGAACGATTCCACCGTCACTGCACAGAGGAATATAGATACCCGTTTGATCAAAATATTCTTTACGGGCCTCTGCAACTACGATAATCGCTGTTGCCTGACCCCGACCGATCCCCTTCTGCTCGCGTGTGATGCAAATTGAGCCACCACCGATACCTACTTTTATAAAATCAGCACCTGCATTGACAAGATAAAGGAAACCTTCTTTATCAACAACATTGCCAGCCCCAACTTTCGTTTCATCACCAAAATTCTTCTTTATGTATTGGATCGTTTCGCTTTGCCATTCGGAAAACCCATCCGATGAATCGATACAAAGCACATCGGCACCTGCTTTTAACAATGCAGGTACACGTTCTTTGTAGTCACGTGAATTGATACCTGCCCCAACACGAAGCTTTTTATTGTTATCGAGCAATTCGTTCAGGTTATCCTGATGGTCGTCGTAATCTTTACGGAATACGAAATAATGCAATTGCTGAAACTCATCCACAATAGGCAGACAATTCAATTTATGCTCCCACACGATATCGTTTGCAGTATTTAAAGAGATTCCCAAATTACCGACAATCAGTTTGGAAAAAGGTGTCATAAATTCAGAAACACGCTTGTCGGGACTGTCCTTTGCTACGCGGTAATCACGGCTAGTCACCAATCCGAGCAATTTTCCATTTGCATGGCCATTCTCGGTGATGCCAATGGTCGAATGGCCCGTTCGTTTTACCATTTCGAGAACATCGGCAAGGGTATGATCCGGTGTAAGATTAGAATCGCTTAGGACAAATCCTGCCTTAAATTTTTTCACTTTCTGGACCATGTCAACCTGACTTTCGATCGGTTGCGATCCAAAAATAAAGGACAACCCTCCATTTCTGGCCAATGCGATCGCCAGGTTATGGTCTGAAACCGATTGCATGATGGCTGAAACTGCCGGAACATTCAGTTCAATATCCGACTTTTGCCCTTTTGAATATTTGACAAGCGGAACTTTCAATGAAACATTGGAAGGGAAACATGCTTTGGTTGTTAGACCCGGGATAAGAAGGTATTCGTTAAATGTCCTGGAAACATCGTTAAAAAACTGTGCCATAGCTTTTTATATCTAAGTGAGAATTCGAAAGAACAGAAAATACTATTTCTGGAAAAATTTCGCGAAGGTAACGAACTAATGTTTCCCAATCAAAAAGAATTTCCAGATTTTTGATTTATTCATGATTTATTGACGTAAAATACAGTATCTCATAAGGTAAGGGTTATACAAACCAAGAGTTGAACATGAAAATTAAACTTTAAGACAGTGACATGGTGATTATTCAGGAAAACAACACTCATATGGTCGCTAAGGTAGACACGAACCTTTTTTGATGAATGCGTTAAAATCGATATTGAAAATAATGTTCTGGGACACCTTTAACTTGTATGCAGTTGAATAACAATATATCTATTCTTTATTGTGGAGAATAAATAACCTATAATTTGTTCTCAAACCTTATTTCGCATTCGTTTTCGACCCTAATAGACATCATTTAGTCCCCCAACCAAAATCTTATTTACCTTATATGTTTCCTGATTCTCCTTGTCTGTGGCTCATTCCTGCACTTCTCACTTTACCCGTTTTGTTGTGAGGCCTCTGTTTATCTATAACAGCTCGTTCCTTGCCAAACAAAGCAATCTGTTGCAGCCCACCATCTTGAAAACAGGAAACACTGAACGTGTCGAAACACGTTCAGTGTTTCCTGGCACAATCAATCTTTTACGCATCGAACTGAATAGCCATACATTTTAAGAAATTTATCACTGGCAGAATAAGTACTTCCGTTGGATAAATACCAGTACCGAACCTCAGTGGCAGAATATTCTCCAGCTGCCCACCAGTAACAGAGGAATCCCTGATAAGTAAAATTTCCCGCTCCATCCCTGCGACCACCAGCAACTGCATTAAAACCATAACTATTGGTGGCTCCAAAATTTGGATTACTCCAGTGAGTTGTCCCGGTCTCTTTTAGTGCTCCACCAGCAACTGCTTCACCACCTACAGAATTAATTAAAGCAGTCCACTCAGCATCGGTAGGAATATGCCACCCAGATGGTGCAAGTCCTCTGTTATCAGCCATCGCATACCAATTATAAATAGCCCCATAGGGTACTTTGTAGGTTGCTGCATTATTATTGTACCAGCTATACCCACTGCTGGTAGCACTACTCCAGCTTGTATTATCAATTATATTGGGAATTGGCACACCATTACGAAATTTCGTTGTTTTAAGATTCTCAACCATCCATGTCTGAGAACCAATTACCACAGCATGATAAACGTTTCCGTCGAAATCAGTAAATGTTTCACTTAACAAACCCTGGAATAAGACGACTATTTGATTCCCGTACGCGGTCCCAATACTATTGATTGCATAGGATCTCACATAATAAGTTGTACCAGCGGTCAAACCAGAAATATTACTCACATATGATCCTGAACCTGTTCCTGATGTTGTATTCGAATTTGCGACTGTCGGATTCTGAGTAGTGGCCCAACAAACTCCTCGGGCAGTTACCAAAGAACCTCCGTCACTTGTAATATTACCTCCACTAAAGGCTGTAGTAGCTGTAACACTTGTCGCAACATTGGTTGTTAAGGTCGGAATTTCGGCAGTTGTGGTGAAAGAAACCTGATTCCCATAGGCAGTACCAATACTATTGGTCGCATAGGCTTTTAAATAATAGGTCGTTCCATGTATCAAACCAGTTAAGTTGCTTATAAAAGTTCCTGAACCTGTTCCATCCGTTGTCTTTGAATTGGCAATAGTTGGATTTTGAGTGGTTGCCCAACATACACCCCGAACCGTAACAGTGGACCCACCATCAGAAGTGATATTTCCACCGGTTGTTGCTATTGTCGAAGTAACAGAAGTAGGTGCAGTAGTTGTAAGCACAGGAGCCACCGCAGTTGTGGTTAAAGTCAACTGATTGCCGTAAACAGTCCCGATACTATTTGTCGCATAAGCTTTTATATAATAGACTGTACCCGGAAGCAATCCGGTAATATTGCTCGCAAAAGTACCGATTCCTGTACCATCGGTGGTCTTAGAGTTGGCCGTTGTGGGGTTTTGGTCAATGTTCCAGCAAACGCCACGTGCCATTACAGCAGCACCTCCGTCACTTGTGATGTTACCGCCACTTGTTGCTGAAGTGGAGGTGACGGCTGTTAAATCCACAGTGGTCAAAACAGGGGCCAACGCCAGGGTGGCAAATATCGCCTGGCCACTGTACGAAGTTTTCACCGAGTTGGTCGCAAACGCCCTCACATAATAGGTAACTCCTGGATTCAATCCGGTTATGGAACTAGTGAAACCTCCCAATCCTGTCCCATTATTGATCTTATTATCGGAAGTCGTCGGATATGGTTTTATCCCAAAGCAAATACCCCTATCAGTGACGATGGCACCTCCATCGGACGCAACGTCCCCTCCACTTGTGGCGGAGTTCGTGGTAATGGCCGAAACCGCAATAAGAGAAACGGTTGGTGGCACCTTTATGGTCTCTTTTTTACATCCAAACAAAAAGTAAAATAGTAATCCTGGGAGGAAAACCAAATAAAATAAGGTTTTGCTTTTCATGGGGTGAATTTTAGAAAGTTGTTACAAATTTAAAAAATAGGAACAACATTACCTAAATATAAATCAACATAAAACATTTATAGTTTTAAATGATTTCATAAATGATCAAAAATAAATTTCCTTTTGAAAACCTAGGCCAAGCATATACTATCAGGAAATTGGGGACAAGGACTGGAAACCAAGTCGGGAAAATGCAGATGGAAAATCGCCTGTCTTTGTGAGTTGTTGATCAATGTATTTGCAACCATTGAATAAAACCCAAAATACATGGATTGAAAATGGGGACAAGGAGATAAACAACAATTCCTGGTCTAGGGCCAATTCCAAAATTATCGGAAATGGCAGAAAACTTGGTGAATTGCCTCGTGTTCCTGTTGGGGGGAAAATGTTTGGCCAACCTTGAGGGTTGGCACAAATTAAAAAGCCCCGTACTCTTTTGAATACGGGGCCAGTTTAAGTTGGCGGCGGCCTACTCTCCCACTTTACGCAGTACCATCGGCGCTGACGGGCTTAACTTCTCTGTTCGGAATGGGAAGAGGTGGAACCCCGTCGCTAT
>CAIYPA010000451.1 GCA_903927965.1 uncultured Bacteroidia bacterium
AAAAAATGAATTTTTAGAACCTCCTTTCATTAAATAGTTGGTTTTGTTAGTTGTAAATAAAATGAATTTTTTATTAATTATGATAAAAAATTTAATTTTTCGGTCAGAGCAGAAGTGTATTTAAAAGTGTTTCCAATATTATGATCATTAATTTATTGTATAGCAAATCGGAAAAATATAGACTTAATTAAGTTTTCTCTTAGTGAATTCTGGTTTGCATCCTTGGATTTTCCCTGTGCAATTAGTTTATGTTATTGTTTTAGGCAGTCATAAAGCTTAGATGGGTTTGACTTGAGTACTAATCGTCCAATAAATGACCAATTATGCGCTTAAAGACTGAAATATTTATTTCTCATAGTTCAAATATCAGGTTTAACCTGATTGAAATGACATGATGATGGATTTAGTACTTATCAATTTAGGAATGATTCTGTAAACTACTTTCCAATAAAACTTTTTTTTGCTGCCAATAAGGTTACCACGATCAACCAAAAGCTTTAATGTTTCGATGGCGGATCCACATGTGTCATTTCGAAGCCCAGGCTCCAGCCCATGCAGCCCCAGACGTTGTATTCCGGGTCAATATGGAAGGTGTCCACCTTAATGTCATAAAATTCAGGCCATTCGGCACTGTCCCTGTTTTTATTGACCGCTTCCTCAATTGCAGCCACATAATTTAAGGTCAGTTCCCAGGCTTCATCGATCTCGTCATCGCTGCTGTTTTTTAGGGGTACAAGGCAATAATAAAAGATCGGAGAGGTATGTCCCCATGAATCAAAATTATAACCTGTCCCGTTCAGGGTCGGCAATATCCCCACCAAAACAGGATAATCACCGGGCCCAAGCTTCTCCACCTTTGCCAAAATATCCTCATCGGCTGCTCCATAGATAAACCTGCCGCTCAAAGGGAAACTCCTCGCAAAGAACTTCCCCATCTCCCTCCACCTTGATAATGTGATCATTGCTTCTGCCCCTTAATTTGTTGATGGATCTGGTACAACCTTAAAAATACGTCCCACATGTTTACCCGGCTTGTTTGTTCCATATTGCCAAATACACCGCTCTCTGCCATTTGGAACAAGATACCAGCCATCCCTGTTTTGTCCTCCAAAACACTTTCCTTTTCCTTGGTTGGTTGTTTTGCAGAGGGGAACAGGCACCCAAAACAAATCTCCTGACCGTCCACCTCAATGGATTCCTCGCGTATCCAGTTCATGCACCCCAGAAAAAAAAGATAGGCCATAAATTTTGTCCCCTGTGGAACCTTGCCAACTATCCTTTGCCTCCGGCGTTCCCCTTTCTCCGGGTCCCTTTCGTCCGTTTTCAGGTAGAGTACCGAAAATATCCCGTCCAGGTATTGTTGGTTTTTGGTCAGTGCATATTTGCCGACCCTCCAGCTCGCCTCCTTAAATTGCCAGATGGTCAGGTCGGAGAGCAAGTCCCTTGGCCCCTTGAATTTGCGCCACCCGACCTTTACAACAGGCAGCAGGTTCGTGCAAAATTTGGGGTTAATTTCGATGGATTCCGATCTGTCCCGGTGACTGTCTTGTTGAACAGGAAGTTGACCGAATCGGCCAGAACTACCTCGTTGGCCCAGTAGTTGGCCGATTCCTCGTTGTATGCGGGCTTTTTGGCACTGTTTACCCTGTTGATGAACACATCGACTGCCATTTTCCTGGCCAGGTCGTAATCGAATTCGAGCATAAACGCCCTGTACATAATGGTACCGATCTTTTCGGCACAAGCTGCGTTGATCTCGTCCCACTCTGAAGGATAGTCCACCTCAATTTTACGTTCCGGTATCGTCAATTTGTTCATGCGCTAAAGTATTTGTTGGTATCAATGTTCCGGTCTGCAAGCGTTGAAACAGGCACAACAACTGTCACCGATATTGTTGAAACAATTATTTTCAACTGGTTTTCAAGCATTTCGGTGGCTTCCTGTGCATCGCGGATCAGCCCGGCAATGATCATGTCCTTTTCGCTGCTCTTCACCGGGAAGGAGGAGTTCCGGCTTTGTACGGAGCTCTTAAATTGTTGCACCAAACCTTCTGGCAGCAACTTAATGGACAGCCGCTTGATCCCGGTCGCCATTGTCCAAAGTGCAAGGGCAGGCCCTGCATAATCGAGGAGCAGCCCCAACTGGTCCCCGTCATAACCTGCACCGCTCGATCCTTCGTTTTGACCTGCCTGATAGGCAAGCATCTTCGACAATAGGTCTTTTCCGAGCAAAGGGGAAATGTGTTTGCGCTGCATCTCCATTTGTATCGGGAGCAATTGGTTGAACAACGCCAGGCTGTTGTCGATGGGGTAGTATTGGGTAAAGACATGAAGGTCGGAAAGCAATACTTCGTGCTTGATCCTGTAAGCCGTGGAACTGGTCCATTCCACGATTTTTTCCGTATCGAGAAAGTCGATCAACCGGTTCAGGGACTTCTGGACCTTGAAGTTCAGCCCTTCGTTGTCCTTGTCGATCAGGAATTCCCAAGCCTGTTTTTCGTTTGCAGGGTTTACCGATGCCTTCCGTCCGGTAAGGGAATGTCGCAAGTCGTTGTTTACGGTATAATCCCTGAAGGCGATATTGGCCACTGCCGATTGGACATGTTTCACGATGTTATCCCCCAAACCGTTGGGACCGGCATAGGTGGCCAATGCTTTTTCAAAAGTTTCCTTGCCGATAATTTTCTGAAGTTCATACTCCGCATTTTCAATGTCAGGTACCAACAGCTCAAAGTCGGTCCTTTTGTCGAGAATGGGGACGTGGAGCCTAAATTCGTCTATGGCCAGGGAACTTACCCCGTTTTTGTTAAATATCATATTTACAATATTATATGTGATTTATACATCTACATTTTCAGTTTAACCTATCGGATACTAAATGTTCCCGTTGACCATCCTGTCGTTGGGTGAAACATTCTGTTCTTTCATCACCGCTTCGCTGTAAAACCCAAGTTGGACCTCTTTATCTGGCCAGTTGTAGCCGATCACATCGTTGATGATCCCAAATACGGCATACTCTATTTTAAACACTGAGGAAGTCCGGAACAGTTTGTAACTGTAAAGCGACTCGCTACCGGAACCTTGCCTTCCATCGGCCACGATATTGGACAGGGAAGGGGCAAGTCCGATCCCGCTCGCAATGGCAACATCGGCACGTTTGCTGATCTCGATCTGCGATTTAATAAAATTGTCCATTTTCATATCGAGCGGGATAAACTCCCATTTGTCGAGGTCGCCTTTGCCAAAATCGAGTTCTATCCGTTTTGATTGGGTATGGATAAACTTCCCGACGTTCTTTTTTCCGGCCAGTACCGAAGCCAACGACTGTAAAAACGATTCCTTGTAGTTTTCGAGAAAATCCTGTTTCCAAACCGACCCTTCGCCTTCGACCTTGTTTTTGAGCCGCTCTTCCACCGCGTCCCAATAACTGGAAGGTGAAATAATGTGCCACTTTACCCCAAGGGTATTCTCGCTCAGGTTGTTCAGGATGTCTGGCACATCGGTGCTGCGCCCCATCCAATTTCTCACGCCCCAATAATTTGGGAGCACTGGCTGCTTTAGTCCCCGGCCAAACCTGTACAGACTCCTGAACCCCATCATGGTCGGTCGCAATGTTGCAGTTTGTTTTGTCCAGACCGGATAGACCTCCTTTTCCAGGGCCGTATCGCTCCAGTCACCGACCAAGACCCTGTTGATAGCCCCTTTGTTGTCGGGCCACTCCCTCCGGCAATCTGATGCACAAACGTGTTGCAGTTCGTTGATCCTTCCCGTGGCCCCGCTGCCGGCCCTTCCCCCAACATTTCGCAACAATTTGGAATAGAGGATTCCCCCTTTTACAAGGTCCTCAAGCGAATTGATAATGTAGGTCCGGTAGTCCCAAAATTTCAGCCATTCGGTTATCTCCTTGTCCTTTGTCCATTGCCTGATGATCAGGTTGTCCTGAACAACTTCCGTAAATTGCCCTACCCCTTGTGCCAGGATAAGGCCGATCATCTTGTCCAGGACGCTGCCGCCAAGATGGTTGTTGTCGAGCAAATCCCTCAGATAGGTCGGGATATTGTTGTTTACCCCTTCCGGGATTACCGAATAGCTGCCAACACTTACAGGATCGGGCTTTGTAGAGGACAGCAAGGACGAAGCAGAAGTCGAGCCACTCGATGTGCTGCCCCCATATTCGTCCTTCACCGAAAAGTAAAAAGCTTCATTGGCCACCTCTACAATTGTGCCACCTGGCAATGCGATCTGTCTCATAAAGTTACCCTCATCCCATTAAAATACATCAACAATATTTGGTAGAACCTACCTGGAATGTTTGTTTCAACGTTCAGGTAGTTAATAATATACTTGCTGTTCTTGAACGCATCTTCGTTTGCACCGCTTCGCAATTTAACTTTGGGAAGTTCTATCAGGCCGGCACTTGTTTCGCGGCTCGTATCGCAGGACATAAACGCTATCGAAAAGTGTTCCCCATCAGATGACCGCTTTCTCATTAGAGAAATAGCATCGTAGATATTTATCGTCAGTTGTTCCATGGTCCAATATTAGTTAGGGATAAATGGTAAATAAAGGACACAAATCCTGATGGTGTATTGCTGAAAACAATCAACATGGGTACTTGCTTCCTGTCACATTGGCCCTCCATTTAAAAAAATGGACTTCGCAAACAGCAAAAATTCAAAAGGATAGGTCTTTTTTCAGGTTTTTTTTCAAATTTTTCATATAGCGGAGGCCGAGCCGCCCTGCTTGGACTTTCTCTTTACATTACATTTTGTTAATATGATATATGATTACTACTAAATGAATAGTTTAAACTGTTATTCATTTAGTTTTATTAAGGTTGTTTGTTCTGGTTGTTCGTTCTGGTTGTTTTGTTCTGGTTGTTTCGTTCTGGTTGTTTCGTTCTGGTTGTTTCGTTCTGGTTGTTTGTTCTGGTTGTTTCGATCTGGTTGTTTCGTTCTGGTTGTTTCGTTCTGGTTGTTTGTTCTGGTTGTTTGTTCTGGTTGTTTCGTTCTGGTTGTTTCGTTCTGGTTGTTTGTTCTGGTTGTTTGTTCTGGTTGTTTAATTGCTTCGCTAATTAACTTATTAATTCTTTAAGTATTTGATATTTAAATACATAACTATTTTTTCAATTTTGCGCGTTTTTTTCTTAATTATTACTATTTAATTTTGAATTGATCATTTAAGATTATTATTAAAAAAACAACTTAAAAGAACTTAATATATTGATATACAAGTTTATACAAATATTAGTTTATCATATAAAATAAATACATAATAATATAATATGTTAAATATCTAAGCTGTTCATTATCAATTAGATATAATTAGAATGTTTCTAAATAGATGGTTTTACATCATTTTATTTGCATTTTGATATTTCGTTGTTATATCTTTGCAACGTCAAACGGTTGAAAAGTCAACCAAATTTTATTTAACATTTTAAAATACTTACATTATGGAAACGATTAAGATCAATTCTCAAAAAATTAAGAGTGACGCAAACTTCGCACACAAAGAGGCAAATTTATCACTTTTTGCAGTTTTAAACTATTTAATGAAAAGCAATGAAAAAAATTTAGTAGCCTACTGTAAAGCCAAAGAGATAAACAGAAAAAACCTAACTATTGATTTTTTAAAATCTAAAATGACAGTAAAGGAACTAAACAAAGTTAATAAAGCTGGTGAAATTTTGGAACCAAGGAAATTATTTTCCCTTTACACTGTTTTAACAGCCATTTGCAGAAAATAACCGGATAGGTTTTATCCGGTCAAAAATCGGATAAAATTAATGGACTGCAAAAAAAACGTTTTTTGCAGCGGTCTAAAGTCCGCAAAATATTTAAGTAAGCTGTAAACTTATTACAGTAAGTGCCTATAAGATAAACAGATAAAAACTACGCGCTTGCGTGGGCTGGGATATCTACGTCCGCTTGGGTCGTTTCGATATAGGTGTTTGATCTTTGACATATCTAAAAAATGGCTAAAAAGTCTTACTGTAAAGGTTTAATTGTGACAATATAGACCGGCTGCAATGGCTAAACAAGTGGGCCAAAATTATGCTTATAATTCCACTTATTTTTAATGCTTGTTAGACAAATGGGATAATTTCCCGTTTGGGCCCAAATATAAAGAGTGACCAATTAGCGATTTGATCAACCCCCAAAATAAGCCCAAAAAGGATTTGGCAACAAAATTGGGGAGTCCGGTATAAATAGTCCAGTACACTATTTAGGCAATATAGGGATAAAATACCTATAAAGTCGCCCACTATAGGGGTCACGCCGGGTCCTAAGTTTGCCGTAACTGCCAATGAACAAGGCATAGCGAACAAAGTTCAAAACCACCTGTACACACATTCCCGACGGGTACAATATCGGGTCATGGCAGGTAGGTATATACCGTCAATCCAATAAACTATCTTTTCCAACCCCCCGAACATCGGGGTCCGGAAAAGATAGTTTTTTTTTCTAATTGGCACACGGTAAAAGCCGTCATTATAGGAGCATTGCCTATCTGCCAACTAACCAGTCGCCCGATGGGCGGCACAAAACAAAAAGTAATGGATAATTATATCGTTGTAAATGCCCTGACCAATGTGGAGATATTTTGGTCGGTTGTCGCCCTGTTCGGAATATTGGCCGTATTGGCAATACTGCCTTCATCATCTAAAAAATCAACAAAATGAAAACTTTTGACAAAATCATGCTCGGCCTTGTTGGCCTGATGTTCGTTGGCATCCTAACGTTCACAATTGGTATTGCTGCCCAATGCCGCCCACTGGAGGGAACTGGACTGGCAGCCTTTGTTGCCGCATTTTTGGGAATATGCCTGATGTTCTGCATAGATGCTCAGAAAGACCTCAATAAGTACAAAACCAAATAAAGCAAGCCATGAAAAAATCATATAAAATAGCCCTGGCCATCATCCTATTGGCCGAAATGGCAATGACCATCAGGATCGTCACCGACCCTTACCGCAAAGCACAACACCGGTACGAAGATATTGTTGCCGTTGGGATAGACAGCCAAACGGCCCTTCGGACAGCTTTGTACGAAGTTGGTATCACAAATTGGAGCGACAATGCACAGGAAGAGGATTACGACAATATCCATAACTATCAACCATGAGAACTATCATTTGCGATCTCCTCCAAACCACTGCAATGCCTATTCTTATAGGTTTGCCAATTGTCCCAATCCGGTGCTTTTTTTTCCAATATAGATAAACAACATATAAATTAAGAGAAATGGGTTCAAATCATTATGTTATCACCCAGTCCAGTGAGGATACTTATATCGCTACTATACAGGCCAATTCAGATACGGAACTCAACACAAAAATCAACCGGTTCTTTTGCGGGTATTTGAGTTTGGAGAAAATGGAAATAGGACCACTATCCTGCAACGACCCTGAAATTCTGGGTTTTGGGCGTTGGTTCAGCGTAATAACAGGATATTCCAACAGGTTTAAGATCCGCAAAACGGTGATTTATTGATCCCCTATTCAAATTGACCTTTTTAGGGCACTTGGTCAAAAGCCATCATAGGCGGTGCAATGCCGCCTTGCCCACAAACCCTGATTGGCAAGGGACACAATGCCATACAAACCAATTTTTAAAAAAGCAATATTATGAAAGCTCAAATCGTAAACGGAAACATCGTGGTAACAATCGAAATGCAGGAACCAACCCCAAGCGCATCTGGCAAGACCCTTGTAGTGGCCACCACACGGGGAAATGTCACAACCGAGGTCATGGTGGACGGCAAACCGGTAACCATTGGGATGAACGCCTATGTCTCGGCAGACAACAGGCCGTACCAGAAAAACGAAGAAAAAGCAGCAGTGGTGAAGGGCAACGAGCTGATCGTGACCATTCCCATGCAAGCCGCAGCACCGTCGGCAAGCGGCAAGACAATGGTCGTGGGGACAACCCGTGGCAATATCGTGACCAATGCCAACGTAACGGGAAAAAACATCGTGCTTGGTTTCAATGCCTATTACCACAAGTAATCATAGGTGGCCAAAGACTCTTTTTCGTTCCAAATATCCGGTAAAGGCCGGCAAAGGGGGTTCAATGCCCCCTTTATTCTCCAACCGTTGCATGAAATACGGCAACACAAAACAAAACCACAATGAAACGTCCACGCATCAAAACAAAACCGGCACTTGTATATAGTGTCCGCAGAACAGACCTTGAGAATATCCAGGTATTGACAATTGTCAGTCCCAGCGAATCGGCCCGCCAGAAGTTGGAGGCATTGTTCCGCCCCCAAGTATCAATGGCCTAAAAGTATATGGCGAGTTCCATATGGCCAATAAAAAACAAATTCTCTACATATGAAACAACTATCGGAACCGCTCCTGAAGGAGATCGAAGGTTACATCAACGACCATCAGCCAGAATTTTTCTGGGACTATCGGGACTCCCTGTCGCATGACCAGATAGCCAAGCTTGCGACCGGCAATGCGGATGCCCTTGGCGAAATCGAAGACGGCATCCTGTCCCACAACCATGGGGATGGGCACCGGTTGATCCGCGAAGCTGAAAAAGACATAAGGCACAGGTTCAAGCCAAGGCTCAAGGCAGAAATGGGCAAAGGGTGGAAGAAAGCTTTTAAGCAATGGATATCAGGGGCCGGGCTTATTTGTGTCGGCACAAACATCAGGGACCTGATCAAAAACACACATGACCAGGTGTTCTTTTATGATACTGGAACAGAATGTAGCGGTGATGGAAATACAGGGGCACAATACCGGCTCGACAGGTACAAGATCAAAAAAACACTTTCGATAACAGGCGAAAAGTACGACAAAACCATCGGGGACATGCAGTGCAACGCCTCCTACGGTGGGCGGCTTGTTGTCTATTTTTATATCGGGATAGATGCCCTTTTGGACATGCTCCAGAACGAAAATGCCAACACCATTAAATTTGTCAATGCCTCGGTCGCCATTATCGACACCTGTGGCGGCAGCGGGTCCGATGCGTTTCTCCACAAGCATACTTTCTCCCTGCCGTTTATCAGGGAAAACCTGTTTTTTGAGAGGTCGGTCCATTACAACTATACCTACGAAGTATGCGGGATGTCTTCCGACTGGTGCGACAGTACGTTGCCGGAAGTGCTTTTTGTAGAAGGGACAGCCCCCATCAATGTAACTGTAAGCCCGATCAATGCCCAACTGGGGGAGCAGGCAAAGTTCGATGCCACCTTCAGGTCGGGGAAATGTACGTTCGGCGACATGGACATCAAAAGGCACCGCAATGTCAACTATGATAACAACTTCCCATGCGGGAACAGGTGCCGTGATTGTTCAACGTTCTGGATAGACTAATACCAAACATTATGAAAACACAAAAAAAGTATGCCAATATCGTATTTGTAAGGGATTCGGAAGCAGATGAACCGCTCGAAATTCTCAACAACCTCGGGGTGGGGGCAGCAGTTGAATATTTGGCACAATGGGACTTCAACGAATACTGGGACATCAGTGACGGGCCAGCAATGGGCACGAGCGACAGGAGCGCCGAGCACAACGGCTACCTGTTGACCTACAATACGCGGCTTGGCTATATTGGGCTGGAAAAAATTATAGACCAGGGCCATGCAGAGCAATGAGTTCATGAAAAGGAACGCGGACCGGCGGATCTGTGAAATCAAGAAAAAATACCAAAAACAGTTCGTCCATCCGTTCTATGGCATAACGTTCCACTCCAGCAGTTACCAAAAACTGCCCAATGGCTATTATGCCATTTATGACAACCCTGGCCAAATGGGGTTCACCATCGGAAAGCCAATTTGAGCCTATGGCAATGTCCCAAAAAATATCCCAACAAATGCCACCACAAATGCTGTCTCAAATGCCGCAGCAAATGGCCCCACTTATTATTGTTCCCTAAAAATCAATTTATTATGAAATTCACGGTATCAAAAACCCCAAACGGCCATATCCACCTGTGTATTGCCGGAAGGAACTTTTATTTGAACAGGACCGAAATGGAGGGTATCCTATCGGGAAAGAAAACCTGTGCCGATGATGGGGCAATCCTCAAGACAGACCCGTCCACAATGGTTTTTTATCCAAATATTTACTGCTACCACAGGCCAACCCAATCGGCCTATGAGTTCGAGGCAAAAATCCTTGTTGTTTATTGCGATACCCAGAAGATGTTCCGCCGGATCGAAGAGAACACAAACAGGTTGGGAACGGACAAGCGTATTGAAATGGACACCGAAAGGTTCAGGTCCAAGTACGATGCCCCTGTTGAATTGTCCTACTCGCAGATCGTCCGGCATCCAGGCTTCCATGCCCCGGACGCCCTTTCGGTTGCCATCAAGACCGTCAAGCCAGAGCTGATGAAGCTCCGTAAAATATTGTCGGACAAGCTGAACACTGGTTTCCAGGTCTGGGAAGATTGGGTGGGGACGCCCAATTTCTATTTTAATGGCGGTGCCTACAATGGCGGCATCATTTACCACAAGGGCCACGGCTATTCGGTACACACCTAAAATAGGGACATGAAAACAATAAAACTGTCAAATGCCTGTTCCCAATATGGGGCAAACATGGGCCGTTCGGACCAACCGGTAACTGGCCGGTGCCACTTGCAGCGCATCCGGTTCGTGGACGGCGACTACGACAATGGCGGTGCTTATTGGGGCGGTGGAAGGGGCACAACTCCCTTGTATGTCTGCCAGGATGCCAATATGAACCAATGCTTTGTCAGGGCAAAGTCCCGCGAAGATGCCAAGGAACAGGTCAAGGAAAAATTCGGTAACAAAATCACCTTTTACAATTAGAAAAATGGCAACAAAAATCGTATTCCGTAAATACCCCAACTCAAAAGACATCATCGCATTGTTCCCCTCAGAGCTGTGGGGGACCTCCGGTAAGCTTGTCACGTCCTATATGCACATAGGGCAGCACTGTTCAGCCGACTATAAAGGCACAATAAAGTCCACTGTCCCGGCAACACACGATGAATATCTCCCGCTCCTTGACGAGCTTTCATCAATGGGCTACAACTGCCAACCCATACAATGTTATAAAACCGATCCACATGAAACCTCGCACCCCACATGCAATTAACCAGTTCGTTGCCGCAAACCGGACAATCCAATTCTATCTCGAACTCTGCAACAAGTACGAAGAGCGGATATACAATTGGCGCAGCAGGCACTTTCTGTTCAATTTTGGCGACGGTATAAAATACGAAGTTACCCCCGCCGGAAATTTCATCTATGGGGCAGCCCACCGTTACCTTGAAAGGTTCCTGGGCCATGAACCCTGTTCCTATTATTCAAAAGAGCCGATAGAGATCGGGTCCCGTTATTTTACCACGGAGCTGTCCGATTTTGCCCGTGTCGAGACCGGCCTCTCCGGTGTTTGGTGTGTCATTGGCGACTGTCCGTTTATCGAAAACGGGCGAAGGTCCTACCGGTTTAAGGTAAACACCCACGAACAGCTCTCTACCGGCCAGGTCGTGCCCATTGCCAAGGCCGGTATCGAGAGGCTCCTTTATCCCGAAGGTATTTTGCGCGATATACAGGTCCGCAAGCGTTGCCCCAAAAGCGATGTGGCAAGATGGTACAAAATATTGAAGCCAGATATCCACAAGGCACAGGCTTTTAGTTGGACAAAATGCCACAAGGCCATGCTGCGCAGGCTCCGCAAAAAACACAACATCATCCTTGTCAACAGTTACGAAGGGGACCTAAAAGCCGACTATTCCCAAGCCATCCGTTGTGGCAGGTACAACAAACCAACAAAGGTCAATGCCAGGGCGTGGCACATCACCTATTCCGACATCGAACAGTGGTGCGATGGCGAAGGTGTCGAAGTTGACGAGGACACGATCCTTGAAGCCTATGACGAGCTGTGCAGGGTCCCATCACAAATATCTTAACATCAGACAAATAATCAACCGCCATGTCAACTGTCACATTTTTTCTTGCAATAAGGGACGAATTCCAGTGGGACCAAAACCCACAAACAGAACATGTTGTCGATGACCAGAAAGAAGTTGTCGCAATTGCCAATGCCGTTTCGCTCATCCATAAAAAAGAGGTCCGTGTAAGCAATTCGGCAGGGTACAACAACCAGGGATATTATTACTGGTACAATCTTGGAAAATATTATTTGGCAAAATCAAAAAAATAAATTTAGAACCATGTCATCATTTATTACAGAAATCGAAAAAACATCCATCCGCAAAAAACATTATGGATGGTGCGGCGAAACTTACATGAAGATCAACGGCCTGTCGTACGAAATTACCACCATGAAACGGCACAATGGCGAAATTGCATCAATCGCCCAAAAACTCCGCACCAACAAAGAAGAAAACGGTATGCGGGTTGTCTCCTTTATGATGTTTGCCGACAAATCCATTGTCATCCTCCGCGAAAGGTCCAACGCCACCGAGGCTAAGGTCAAAGAACTGCATTACAAGGCACTGGCCTTGATCGACACGATGCCCGACCAGTTCCCAAATGCACCTGCTTATAAAGTCGAAGTCGGCCAGCTCTTTTTTATGGACGGGTATGGCAAAGAAGATGAAAAGCTCGCCATTTACAGCATTGACCAGGACAACGACCGAGTTTGGTATGTCAACACCAAGACATTGAAGCTCAACCACAACGAGTTCAGCCATATCCGCCCATGGTCGGAAAAGTTTGGGATAGGCTACTATTACCAAGAAGGGGAGACGATGGACCTTGACGAACTCTCCAATATGGTCATCGAAGCCAGGGCAAAAGCCGAACTCGAAGAAGCAGGGCGTCCGGCCAAAGAGGCAGCCGAAAAAGCAGAAATTGAAAGGCAGAAGGCAGAAATTGAGGCGCAATACCCTTATTTGCAGAAACCTTCCTCTCAATCTGGTGGTGGCAAAAATGTAGCGGTCAACCTTCGCATCGAATTGAAGCGCATGTTCCCAAATGTAAAGTTCTCCGTTGTTTCCGAATACAGCCGTGTCGAGGTCACCTGGACAGATGGGCCAACCACCGACCAGATAAAAGAAATTACCGACAAATGGGAGGACCACAAAACCGATTGTTCGGGCGATTACCGCGACTATGCACCCTCACTGTTCAACAATGTCTTTGGGGGCTGCAATTACATGTCCGAAAGCCGCAAAATGTCGGGTGCCACCGAAGCAAAAATCAATGCTGTTTTGGATGTCCAGGTGGTCGAATTCGACCCGAATGTCCCATGGCGGATATTTTGCGAAAACGAAATCCCCACCCAAGAATGGGAAATAATCCCCAAGCCCAACTTCCGAGGCCCAACTTATGAAGCCTATGAAATAAAGCCAGTAGTAAAAATACCAGTCCCCGAAATTGCCGAATCTGTGGCCCATGAATTCCCTCCTGCTTCAGCTAGCGGAGTTATCCTTGTCACCCACAACACCGACAAAAACGGCATCGAAATCCGGTTTCCCTCAAAACCCACAGAATTGGTCATCAACGATTTAAAAGCCCATGGTTTCCGTTGGTCGGGATTTGGCAAGTGCTGGTGGGCACGTTACTCCGGCTCCCTTTGGCTATTCGCTAACACCATCAAATAGCATCGCACAATCACTGACAGCAGGCAAGGCCTTGGCTGCGATTCCGGTCAATCGGTGAAGTAGAAGTGCCGACCTTCCCAACCAAATAACACGACCATCTTTTTTTACTCATTCTTTAACCCTTCAAAATGAAACTATTTGTCTATGCCAGAGTTGGGATGAGGTTGGTCCTCGATTGCGACCCAACTCCCCAATCAATCACAAGTGCCCTAAAAACCGAAGTTTTAAAGCTCCCAACGTCGAAGGTAAAACCTATGTCCCATGTGAAGGTGAAAAATTTGACATTTTCGATGATAATGGTAACCAGATCGGATCTCCAGGATCCGGCGAAGAAATTAAGTTTTATATTTAAAATCCCCCTCAAAATGGAAAAAGTTTATAAAGATTTTATCCCCGAAATCTCCATCACCCTAAAACGCGGTGCCGAGCATAAATGTAAAATAACGAGAAGCAGGGATGCCGCAGATTTGTTCCGCATGTTTATTGACGAAGAGACCATTGAATGTTACGAACAATCGGTCGTATTGTATTTAAACCGTGCCAACAATACAATTGGTTGGTTCAAAGTATCACAGGGCGGTTTGGCAGGGACCGTTATCGACGTCCGCCTTATTTTCGCGACAGGTTTGGGAATGCTTTCCACGGGCGTGATCTTGTGCCATAACCACCCATCGGGGAACTTAAACCCGTCAGAACAGGATGCCAAGATAACCCGTCAGGTCAAAGAAGCAGGTAAAATTCTGGACATGCCCATATTGGACCACATCATTATTGCCCCCAACACCAAGGATTATTTTTCCTTCGCCGATGAAGGATATTTGTAAAGCTCAATGATCCAAAACCATGCAAAAATATCTGGTCACATTCCAAGACCTGTTTTCCTTCGCCACGGTCAAGCGCGAAGTGCCCCTGTCAGATGCCCAATACGGCACGGCATTGCGCCAAATGTCAAACAACGAAATCGTTGTCAACCGCTTCGATCCCAAACAGGCTATCCATTGGCTCCTGGTAATTAAATCCATAAAACCAAGTAACGAAAATACCCCATTATTATGACCGCTCATTTCAACCATTCACCGGCCCAGGTCCAGGCCGCGTCCCTCCTGTTGGCCACTATGGCAATCCGGAACATCGCCAAAGCGTCCTTCGACAAATTTGAGGCAGAAATCCTCGAAAGTGGCAATTACCACTACGATGAAAAATATTTGCAGCCCAAATATGCCGAACTGTTGGATATTCCCTCCGACAAGGCGATCCGCAGTGCCGCCGACATCCACATGTTGTCAGGGCTTTGTATGCTCAACACGGACCAATATGCTTACACCGAAGCTGCAAAGTACTATTCAGAGTTGGGTTTAAGGGCCAGCAATGCAGGTTGGGTCCATGCCGAAAATGCCTATGCGACAATATCCCACGATGTTACGGTGCTCGAATCCTCTTTTATACAGATTACCGAAAATATCCACCTTATCGACAGTGACAGCTTGTCTGGGTTCAGCTTGTCAGGTAGGGCCGCATTTGTCAAGGACCTTCTCGAAATTTTTTGCCCCCTGGTCACACAAGATCAAAACCTCGATGCGACAACCAGAAAAGTCTATCATCAATATGTAAACCATAAGGCATTGGCCTTCAAAGAATTCTCATTGTGGTTAAACAATAAATACAAATAATGTACTACGAATCTGTTATCCACACCCTGCGTCCGGTAGCCAATGCTGTCGAAGCCGCAACACTCGCCTGCTCAGGCAGTGCAATGTCCCACGAAGCCATCCAATGGGAAGCCAACGGCAAAACTTATTACGCTGTCAGCGATACGCACATAGACAATCCTGCATTTTCTGAAACGGCCATCATCCGTACCGATGGTGAAAAATTCACACAGTTGGAATCCATCACAGTTGCCTGGTGCAAACCGGAAGAGGTACTTGGATACTTCAAGGGGTGCGAAACCCAGGATTGGCAAATGCGCCAAACGCAACTGATAATCGGCCAGCCCAAACCCGAACAAAGGGCTTGGTTTACCTGCGGCTGTTGCGGCAACGGTTTCAAGGATTTTGTGGCTGTCCAGTTGAAGTTCGACCAGGACGCATCCTATGGCATTTGCCCAAGGTGCCAATGAGTTCCCCACGGTTTCATCCATGGGTTTCTCTTAATTCTCTCATTTTAAATTTTTTAATTAATTTATGTCTTCTCCTCCAGTCCACATCCTTCTTGAAATCCGTGGTGGCAACATCCAACGGATTACCTCCACTGTCGATATTGTTGTCTCGATCATTGACCGTGACAACAATGACCCCGCCGAAATGGCAAAGTCCTACGGACCCGACCAGGTCCTCACTTACGAACAAATCCGTGAAACCATTGAATCCGAAATTAAATCCATCGTCCCATGAAACCCTCAAAGTATTTTGTCCTGAACGAACAGGAAGGCGATCTCCGCCACATTGCAACAATCAAGGCCAGTAACGACAAGCAATTGACCCAAAAAATCAAAGAAGCGGTCACGGACCATTTTTCCTGCACGACGGTAGAGATTGACAACCTTTCAATGTCTGAAATTTCACATACCCACTCAGGTTCTTTTGGGTTCATTGCCACCCTGTCCGATCCGGATGGGGACTTGGAATTCCAGAACGTCGAGATCATCGAGACAGTACTATATTGATATATTGTACAACTTACTAATAATCAACAATATGCCGTTATTAAAATCCGTTACGCTCAACAAGTCCATAGCGTTCATAAGCAATGGGAACGACATGGCCCCCACTTTGGCAACCCTTGAATTCACACCGGACACGCTGACACGCATAGCCAGGGTCCAATGTTTGGTGAAGGAAAACAACCTTTTCTCCGCCAAGATAGAGATCCCCGATAATGTCGAATTGTTCGACGAAGTTGACGGTCTGGCCCAAATATCAGAATGGAGGTACGATTTTGCAACTTTTTCCATTTTTGACGACACGTTCTACTTCTATGCCCAGAACAAATGGGACTCCTCTTGTCAGATCGAATCGGAGGCCATCACCCTCGATGAAATCTATCCACTTTTTAACCACCAGCCATGAACACCCTCACATTTGTCCCGGAAGGCGAATGGCACCGTTATCGCATCAAAGAGACCGGCGATTTGGTCTCCATTCCAAGCCTGGATCCGGTAGTGACCATCCAAAACCACTCAGCCGGTATTCTCCACTCGGCCCACCCCAACATCTCGGTAACCGGCTCCATCGCCGGTATGCGCAAGTATGGTTGGCGCAAAACCGACCTTGTCCATCGTCAGGGTGCCTATCATTACAATGTATCCATGGTAGTTACTTCCCACTTGCTCGACAAGCTTTGCCTTGCACTCGAAGACCCCGAATTGAAATGTTTCCTCTCTATCCGGTTCCTTGAAGATGGCTCCCAAGTATTCACGTTTTAAAAACATCAGCATTATGCCACTCAAAGAAATCCTCTTCCATCAATTTAAAAGGTTGCTTCACCTAAAAGTTGATCCGGTTTCACCGCAATATCCGCGCTATCTGGAATTGTTGCAAAAAATTGACCTTCAGTACAAAACAAGTATCAATAGCCCATATTTAAAATCAATTCCATATGCCAACAATCAATCAAACCGCAATGCGGTCAATAGGGGAGGCGATCAAAAAGCTCGACAGCTTCTCCCATTTAAACAATGATCAATTGGGCCCGCAAGAAAACGTCCAACGGATCGACACAGCCCGCAAGAACCTGGTCAACGTCCTATTCTCCTGCGGCTACGAACTTCAGGAATTTTCCTCTACTGTAATCAAATCAAAACATCAACGAACTCTAATTTAAAAGCAATGCCAAAATTCCATTTCCGTCCCCAATTGGTACTCACGGAAAAACAAAAAGAGTTGGCCAGAGAGTTGCGCCATGGTGAAACCCTTACCCTTCTCGACAGCCATGCAAAAACTTTTGTTCACTTCCAGATGAACAGGAAGGAAAAATTGATCTGCTGGATGCGCCATGTAAGCAGCGACCGCCGAAATTGGGCCCTGTGGAACAATTGCATGTCGCTAAAGGAGGTCATGGCAGAAATCGTAAAAATTCACGTCCGGAATGTCGAATACCGCAAAAACGGTGACAGGTGCAACCTTGTCAACCCCTATAAACCCAGTATTGAACAAATAAAATTTATCTGAATGGCAAAACTAAAAGACCTCAAAAAGTTGGAAAAGGCAATCAATAAGTTGAAAGAAATTGCCGAAGAAGTAAAGGAAACGCTCGAAGAGAAACGCTCCTGGCTCGACGAAAAGTCCTATTCTTATCAGGAAAGCGACAAAGGGCAGGAGTGGGACGAACACCTCTGTGGTATCGAATCCCTGCTCGACGAAATCGACGCCCTCGAAATCCCCGAATAGCAACATGAATTCCCCACGGGTCCATCTGTGGGACAACACCTTAATCAATAAATATTTAACTTATGGACTCAAAAAAAATCCATTCCCCCTACTATGAACGAAAGTGCCGTGACCGCCTGGAGCACCATCGGGGGTTTAAAGCACAGTTGGCCGCAAATATTGGCGCAATAATAGCCGAAGCCTCCAAACTCCCCGTAAAATCCCAGAAGGCTGGACTAACATTTACCCTCCCCGAATACATCAAATTTGAGGGGGCAAAATCCCCGCGCAAAATTGCCGAAGCGACAAGCGAATTTATCCGCATGTCCGAAAATGAAAGGTTGTTTATGTCCGGTGATGCCACAGACAGTGTGGCCGCACTTATCAATGGTGCCGAACCCAACGTAAATTGCAATATGCGCCGTGACGAAGATGGGACAATCAATTTTTTTACCTTCAATGGCAAATACTCCATTATTGGCCCCGGTTATCTCCCCCTTCTGCTCGACGGCCTAAGGTCATGGGGCGATGGTGTCCCCCGCAACCCAAGCGACAGTGCTTTCCACGATCCATGTGGTTGCCTCCGCCGCAAAAAGTGGCAGGAAGAAATAAACCAAAAACGTGCCTGGCTACGTTCACAAATCTCAGATACCAAGAAGGTTGCCGAACGGGACAAATGGCTGCAATGGCTCATTGGTTGCACTGACACCACCGATATTTATTACCAGAACCGCAACTATATCCTTGACCCCATCGACCGGCCAGGTGTCCACATCCACGATCCCACGGCCCCCATCTGGGAACCGTGGTCGGAATCAAACCCAGTCCCCAAAAACATGGTCCCCACAAACGGCAAAGGCGAACCATGTAAAGGGTTCCAGCACTTCTCCAAAGCTGACTTCCCTACTGCTGAATTCCCTACTGCTTTAGCCGTAGGAACAGTACAAATTATCGAATTCCAACATAAGTTTCAATTGTCCAATAATTTAACAATCAACAAAATGAAAACAAATCCCGCAAACGTCCGTCTTTTCCAGTCATTTGTCAACAACCGTAAAAACACGATCCCGATCCTTGATTTTGTAAAGGTGCAATCTGGCATGGCAACCATTTCGAACCTCGAAACATGGGTACAATTCCCCATCGAAGCAGAAGACGGGTTCTATCGCATCCTCAATAACCAACTCTTTAAGGTCCACGGCCCCGACCATTTTGAAGCCGAAGACTGTCCTGCCCTTCCGGCAATGGTCCCTGCCTCCCGTGCAGTTTTTGAAGGTTCTTACCTGCTGAAATTTGCCACATGTGCCGCAAAAGACGAATTGCGCCCTGTTTACAGTTCCATTTACATCAACGGCAGTACCAACACGATCGTTGCGACCGATACCCATCTGGTCAGGTGGGAAACGCTTTTTACCTCCGACATCGAAAAAAACTTCGAGGCACTTATCCCGCCAGTTGCCCCATTGCTTGCAAAGTGCCGTGTCGATCCTTTCCAACCCATCAAGGTTACCCTTTTGAAAGACGAAGAAACAAAACATGGGGAACAAGCTGGGGACAAACCAGACGTTCCTGTTTTTCGGTACGCTACCTTTGAGTTCCCCGACTGCCTGTTTACGGTCCGTCTTGTTGAAGGCCGGTTCCCAAATTACAAATCCGTTATCCCGCAATGTTACCAATCCACGACATCGGAAGAGTCCGAGCAACCGCCGGTACGCTATTTTACGTTGCCATTGGCCACTGTCCTTGAAATAGACAAAACCGCAAAATCCTTCAAGCGGGAACTCCTGCGCATATCCGAAAATGGGATGGTCATCGAAAATGACGAAACCAACCTTTATAAATCATGGCCGGCACCCGTATTTTGCAGCCGCCCGTTACGGCAGCCCGATGCCATTGTGATGCCGATGCTTGTCAAGGATACGCCTGAAACGGAGGGGGGCGGTCCAATTTGTCCCACCTTGCTTGGGATCAACGCACATTTTCTCCCAAGGCTCGCGACCATGTTCAAGGGCAACATCACCATTGGAGTTTCAGACCCCAACCTTGCGGTCGCCGTCTGGCTCGAACCATCAGATAACGAAACAATTGCAGTTGCCAACAAAGGCGCAAAAGCAGTCCGGCCAAAACCGGCTGCCGTTACATTTGCCAAACCGTCCGGTAATGGCAAACGGCAAATTGGTCCCAAATACACAATCGTCCATTATTCCGAAAAGGCCATTGCCCTGTTTGGCGACACAAAAGCGATCAAGGAACACCTTCGGACTTTGGGGGGCCGTTTCAACCCACGGCTCCAACACAACAGCCAGCGTACCGCAGGTTGGGTATTCCCGTTAAAATATGAAAGCGATCTTCTTAAATTAATTGCCTCATAATCAGAAAATACCATGCCTGAATTATCGGACGGTCAAATTGAACTGCTTTTAAAACTTGCCGGGATGAAATACTGTCCCGGCAAGTATTCCCCCGAAGAATGGACGGGGATCGCCAAAGTCGATCCGGCCCAGTTCCAACCCCTTATTGGCATCAAAAACAACCGCTGTTTTTGGTCCAAAGAAGCCGAAAAGATCTACCAAAATTGGTCATGTTCAGTTGCCCAAAACTGGACAGCAATCGGGGCGTAACGTCCCAACATCGAATCCCCATGGTTTCAACCATGGGTTTCAATTATTTCATTCCTTAATTTTTCATCCTTAATCCATTCACCATGCATGTCGAAGTGAAAGTATCCGTATGGAAACGCATCGAACTTCCCGAAAGCACGACCAAAGAGGAGATAATAAAAATGCTCCGTTTAGGGGAAGAAGGCATCAATGACCTTTTTGATACCTACGAAGATCTCGAATACAACGAAGTCGAAAACTCAGAAGAGGCCCTGGCCCCCGAAGATAATGGGGGTTGCCATACCATTGAACTTTATTGTCCCGAAGAAAAAGGCGATGGTCCAGTCTGGACAAACGGGCCAAATCAAATTAACCCCTTGACCGGTCTTGAATATGAAAACAATTAAATTTCCATCAAACACATGGTTCACAGGCCGTAATGGGATGTCCAACGCATCAGGGATCCAGATAACCGAGTCATTTGAAGGGCACCTTACACTTGTCCCGGTCACTTCAAAGGGCAAATTGGCAAACTGCTTTATCGTTGTCCACAAAGGTTCGGTCCCCGAATTTATCGCCTCCATTGGACCAACAGTCCCTGACAATAAGGAACCAGTCCTTCCGACCAAAGCCGAAGGGCAACCTTCCACTTATGTCCTTTTTGGGAAAGAAGCGGTAAATATCTTACAAACCGAAGGGTTCAAAAGGCTCAACAGAACCATCAAGGCCGATAAAACATCCATTGGCTTTGCCCTCAAAGAGTTTACCCAAGGCGATACTGTTGCCGACATCCTTTCCGCTGCTGACGGATGGGACGACTGGGCCATCCTCACCCCAGATCAATACAAAAAACTCTCTGTTCTTTGACACCCACTTGGGATCAAAGCTGCCATCCAATTAATTGTCCATACCATCCAATTTGTAAAAGTTTAATTTTTATTGCCATGAAACTATTTAAGCTACAGGCGGTTAACAGGCCACCTGTTTTTATTCATCCAGATTCGATCATCCGTTTCAAGCCAGTGGATATCAAGGCGGTGAACCCGATTTTTAAGGATTGTAAATCAATAGTCGAATTGCGCTTCGCATTGGTTGCTTCCGAATTCGACAACCGTGCCCCTGAAGAATTGGCCGAACAGATCAACCGTGAATGTTACAATGTCAAACAAAACCCCATTAAACGTTAATATTATGGACCCAAAAACCCCAAAAGCAATTATCATCATGGAAGATGGCAATATTTTCAAAGTATTGTGTTCCGAAAATATCGACATTGCAATTATCGACTATGATACGGAATCCGGTGAAAAAGAGGATTATATCCCCATCCCGCAACCCGATGGCAATACGACCGAAGCCTATGTATATCAAGGGGAATATTTGGAGCTAAACCCATCCCGTGTCGATGAGATAATGAGGGCCATAAAATCCTACGTTCCACCTGTTCGGCTTATTCCTGTAATTGCATGTAGCTCACATGGTTCAATTACTTTCGATTCCCTAACCGGAAATGTAATATCCATCAACCTCGATAATAGTCCAGAAAGTCCGCAAGTGGCAAGGTTTGATGTCGAAGAGTTCAATGCCCATTATGGTGATTATCCAAAAACTGAAACCGATATTCTTGACCTTGGCTATTGGCAAAATGATGGGGGCTATGAGCCACCTTGCCATGATTGGCGGCGGGAAGTTGCCATTCTCCGCACAGGGGCAGGACCAGAAGAATTGAGCTCACTTGGCCAGCAAAATGCTGTGCCACAGGTCTTGATAAATGCAATTGCCGATAATTATGCCAATGCAGAACTAATCATCCCCAACGTAAACCTTCACCTGCTTGAAGCACAACGTAGGGCATTTCTCAAATATACCTCGCATATCGGCTCGTTTCAAGGCGAAAGGGACGGGTTGGAAAACTTCCTGAATACCATTTGCGATGCCTATTATGACAAATCAAATGGGGCCAATGAATTTTCCTCCAATTCCGGTAACCCGCTTTCTTTCGAGGGCTCACTCCAAACCAAAATTGGCACCATTGATGAAGCAAAATCATTTATCCGGATGCTGCACCGAACTGGGAACATGTTCCATCTCGAAGACGATCCCCATGATGTCGATTTTGCAAAACCGCTATCGGACAATCAATTGGACGATCTCGAAATCCGTGTGAACGAAATATACGGCTTAGACTGGACAGAAGGTGGTTATGGATGTCCATTGGGTTATTATCTTCAGGAAGTCGATCCAAATTTCTTTGATGCCTTTGATACCGGTTATGAACCCATCCCAGCCTCCGAACTCCTTTCCTCCATTGAAGCAGTCCCACCGGTCGAACTTGCGCCACATGTTCCCGATCTCTCCGAAGTCTCCGAAATCGCCGTCATCATGGGATATTCTATTGCAGAAACAATGGTCCAGGCCAACGCGGACCGCAATATTGGAACCGTTGAGACGATAGCCATTATTGCAGAATGGGCTATCGAGTTTGAAAAGAAGTTTGCAACGGTTTGTGAATGGTCGGAGGAAGTTTTTGACAAACCATCCAAATGGGGCTTGCCCGATGGTACCTGCGATTGGGAAGACGCAATCTGCGAATTTGCCGAACAAAAATTCAAAGCTTATTGTCAAAATCAACATTGAGCTATCAGTTCCCACACTCTTGAATTCCCACACTCCTGAATTGCCCACGGCTGAGTTCCTCACGGTTTCAGCCGTGGTACTATAATTCTTTATTCTTCATTTTTAATTCTTCAATCCCATGTTTTCATCCGATTTCTATCCCACCCCAAGCCCCGTAATTGAGCAAATGTGTTCAGGTATCAACCTGCATGACAGGCATATCCTTGAACCGTCTGCCGGAAAGGGGAACATTGTCGATTACCTACTCCGTTACGGGGCAAAGGTTGTCGCTTGTGAAAAAGAACCAAACCTTGCAGCGATAGTGGCCGCAAAGTGCAGTTTTTTAAAGCACGATTTCCTTCAGGTCACACCAACAGAAGTGAGCCATATCGACTGTATTATTATGAACCCACCATTTTCAGCCGATGAAAAGCATATCCTCCATGCCTGGTCCATTGCTCCCGAAGGTTGCGAGATTGTTGCCTTGTGCAATTACGAAACAATCCGCAATCCGTACACCTCCAACAGGTTGAAGTTGGAAAATGTTATAAAGCAGTTTGGCAGCAGCCAAAATCTTGGGGATGCGTTTTCCACAGCCGAACGCAAAACCGGTACCGCCATTGGCATGGTTCACCTCTTCAAGCCAAGGGTCACTCCCGAAACCGAGTTTGAGGGGTATTTCGATCTAAACGAAGAAGATGAAGACCAGGAAAACGGCATTATGGCATATAGCGAAATCCGGAACATTGTCAACCGGTATGTCGGGGCCGTCAAAATGTTCAACGATGTCATTAACGCTTCAACAACAATGAACGAACTGATAAATCCCATCAGTAACGGTCTTGGTATCCGGTTTGGGGCATATAACGACAGCTACAATGGGGGCCAAGCAACAATAAGCCGTGATGATTTTAAAACCCGGCTTCAAAAGTCAGCGTGGAAATCGGTCTTTAACCGGATGAATATGAAAAAGTATGTCACCCAAACTGTTATAGGCGAGTTAAATGCGTTTGTAGAGAAGCAATCCAATGTACCGTTCACCCAGACAAATGTTTACAAAATGATCGAAATGATTGTCGGGACCCATCAAGACCGGATGAACCGCGTGTTGGTCGAGGCATTTGAGAAGATCTGTGGCTATTCGGATCAAAACAGTACTGCCCAAGAACGGTGGAAAACCAACAGCGATTACAAAATTAATCGCCGTTTCATCCATCCGAACATTTGTAAATACGACAGCCGGTGGCCCAAGTCAACCGTCGATATCGACTATTGTGCCGATTCCCGTTTTGACGATATTATCAAGGCACTTTGCTTTCTGACCGGAAAGGATTACGAAAAACAGATAGCCCTAAGCCCATTTTTCAGCTATAAGTACAAATTGGCAATAGATGGCGAGATATTGGTGGGTTACGATAATTGGGACTCCGATCATTCAAGGATAATCCACCGCAAATCCGACCTCGAAAAAAATGGCAACAAATACGAAATCGTGACGGTTGAAGGCGAATGGGGACAATGGTACGACTGGGGTTTCTTCCGTGTCAGAGGTTACAAAAAAGGCACGATGCACTTTGAGTTCATTGATGAAAAAGTATGGGAACTTTTCAACCGGCGCGTTGCCGAAATCAAAGGTTGGTCTCTTCCACGGAAAACCGACAGCAAGCAGAAAGGGAATAACCGGACTAAAGCAGAAAGTTTGGTGCTTTTCTAAAATTCATAATGAAAAAGTACTAAATTGCATCATTTTATTGTCATTTTTTACAGATTATAAAGGGCTTTAATTTAACACATTAGGTTATGAATCGAATAAGCATCCGTTTAGAAACTCCTGAAATTGAATCGTCACTTGCAGAAATCAATGACAAACCTGCTACGGCTGCGCAGACAGTTATTGAACTTTTCACTTACATGCGCCAGGCTACGATCAGGGAAATTCGCGGATTATTTACACCCAATGAACTCACTTCGATTGCGTATTTTATTAAATCGACAAAACCAGCAGTGCAAGTAATGTGTGCCCCCTCTTTTTTAATTACTGGTTTGGAGGAAGCTGAAAAAAGCAAATCTGTAGTATCAAATTATGATGTTGACCTCAAAGCACTTATTTCTAAGATTGAAAGGCTGACAACAGCTCAATCTGCAATTCTTCAGCTTGAAATCTCCTCTTATTGGGAACTCAAAAGGATTAAACCTGTAAATCCAAATTTTATGAATAGTCCGGTACCTGCAAGTGAAATTATTTCCTCCAGGAACAGACAAAAGGCATCAGATCTTGACAAGTTGATCAAAATATTTTCATAATCACTAAGGTTAAGAAAATTATTTTGGGAAAATCATTTCTGGGAAATATTGTTCTTATCTAATTGATATGGAAATTTTTATAAAAAAACCAATTAATTATTTTTAAGTAACGCTAAAATCAAGTCCATCCTTATCAGGTTAATATTTGCAAGTCCAAATAATAAAATGGATTGGGTTTGGCCAATTTATTCTTTGGCTATGTTAATAAAAAAGGTTACTAATCACAACATCGAATATTGTTTCGTATCTCAAATTTTGATTTTTGTTTTAATTCAGTTATGTTATGAGCAAAAAGAGGGCTTATTTCAACTTTTTTCATTTCTGGAGTTGATATTTCCACTTCTTTCAACCAAGACAAATATAAAGAATTAAGGGCTTCTTTCGCTTTTTGTAATGAATTTATACCACTTAATGATTTTACACAAGCATATTCTTCGTTCTTATTCACGGCAAGAATGGTAATAGATTGCGTAAAATCCATTAGATCAAAGATATGTTGTTCTATTTTAAGGATATTCCTGTCATCATGTAGTGGAATAATACGATATGGTAATTCAATATTTTGATCAATAACTCTTTCTATTAAATCTAAGCTAATTACGTGTGAACCTATATTTGCTGGTAACCTTTCCCATAATTCTTGTTTGATTTCATCTTTATTGTAATACTCAATTAACTTAAGATGCCCGTTATATTCTATTATTTTGCCTAATTTCTCTGATTCCTGATAATCATTTATGGTTTTTATTGTAAACTCAGCTAGAGAAAAATCATGAAATCCTATCATTACCGGATCACAGACTTGTTCCAAAATATTTGGATATTGAAAATAGAATAAGTGCTGAATTCCTATTTCTCTAAGTTTTTTCAATAAGCCAGAATTATTTAAAGCATTAATTAATCCGCCATGACCCGTTGGATGTTCTTCGATCACATTATCTTTTGACAAAACACATTGAAGATTGGAATCTAAAATAGGCAATGTCTCTTGTTGAATGAAATAAATATTATCTCTTGATAATCCATAAAAATCTTGCCTTTTGAAGGATTCTATGGTTCTATTATGGACAGATGGACTAGTCAGAATTATTATGGGAATATCTGAATGATATTTTTTTTGTATTGCCAATATTTTTTCAGCTTGCAACTGATAGATTGTGCGATTGGTAACAGGGCCAATCGGCAAATTACCTCTTAAATCTGAAATTCCCATTCGGGATGAGATTCCTCCGGCAACCATAACGATGGCTATTTTCCCCTGCTGTAACAAATGCATTCCATGATTATAAATTTCTCCTTCTATATTTTTTTTATAAAAAATCTTAGAAGGTAAATGCATTTCAACATTTTTGAGCAATATATCTTCTGTTTTACCAGCGATGATTCGATGAACAAATTCGATTTTATCCTTAATTCCCATTTGGTTTTTTGCAGTAAAAATTTGCCCAATATATTGATTTGGGATCATTATATAGATTATTCTTATTCCATCTGAATGTGATCTCTTCAATGCTAAATCCGGCAGCTTCAATTTTTCTCTGAGGGATTAGATGACTATTGTAATATTCGAAAAACCTATCCCCAACCGAAATTATTGTATGATCTCCAATTTTATAATTTACAAATAACAAGCCACCGGGTTTAAGTAAGTCGAATAATTTGTGATAAATGCTCGCTGATTCCTCTTTTGGTATATGAATCATCATGGCACATGCAAATATTAAATCGAATGGTTTGTCTATAAATGGGCAATTATCAAAATTATAAATATCCCATTGATGTATTTTATTAATTCCGGTTGCTTTTTGTGCCTCATTTAGCATAACATGAGAAGCATCAAATAACGTCACATCAAATCCAATATCTTGTAACAATTTTGCATATTGGCCGGGGCCACATCCTAAATCCAAAGCGGTTTTCACTTCATTAAAATCCCAATCTGTAACATCCCTCAATCTTGTTACAATGGTTGTTATTGGTGTTCCTTTGTATCTTTCTGAATATAAATTATTATTATCGTAAAATGCAATAGTGGAAGTTTTTAAATTGTTATTTATAAAAGTTTTCCAACCATTCGGATTTAAACAATATTGCATATGTTCTCCGGACTCTAATTTGTTTACTAACATATCTTTGACTGATCGAACGTCAATGTCGATCGATCTATCATTAATTAATAATTCTGTCAGCATAGTTTGTAAACCGCTTTCAGTAACAATATTATTATGAACATTTAAAACAGTATTTATTTTATTTTCAATATTATTGAATTCGGATGGAAACCTACTTAAATCTGATGAATTCAAATATCTGAAAAAAGAGACACTAGTAGTATATTTGAATATTTCAGCCAATTTATGATATTTATCGAAAGTGAACAATAAAGCATTTTCAAGAGCCTCTTTCTTTTGTTTTAATTCTTCTTTTGAAATAAAGCCTAAGGTTATTACCATCCTTTGAATTAAAGGAATATTTAAAATGGATAATAGTTCCGCAGAAAGACCCCAATCTCTATATCTGAAGATATTATCATTATTAGGATCCCTATGGTAATAAACTAAACTATTTTCTGGTTTAGTTTGGTTAAATGGTAAACCTATTCCTCCGTTATTCAATAATTCAAATAATGCTGCAATTAGTCTGTTCTTAAATCCATCTCTAATATTGGAATTATATTCATTCTCATCTTCTTTAATGAAATAAGGTAAGTTCATTAAAAGATTTGATGTTTCCATTCGCCAGAAATTACCATATGGTCGGAAATGAAGCAAATTATTATTGCCATAGAAAGTATTTTCAGGTTTTAAATCTAAAATATTAGGGTTAGTTACTCTATTTTCAATTCCTAATAATTCATTCTTAATAATAGTATTTAACCTATCTAATGAACTTAATAAATCAGGCTTTAAACCATCCACAAATCCATTAGTTTCAAGTAATTCATTCAATTTGATCAATGCTGCATAAAGTGCTAGATCATGTGCTGTATCTTGTCTCCATAAATTAATATGGTTTATTAAATAGTCACTGGTTAGCTTTAATTCATCTTCAATATTTACAATTCTCATTGTTGCATTTCTGCAGAGGAGGAAAGTTATTATTCCCATAGCTGTATGTCTAATTTTAACTGGTACAGCTGCTCTTTCAGATTGAGAAAGGCCCACTGCTCCATCAAATCCAATTTGACTTGAAATATTAGAAAATACTAATCTTGCAATAGGTTGAATTTCATTGGAAAGTCTTCCTGCATTATTGTTATGGATTTTCTTTAAAAATTTGTAATAATGATAGAAAGCATATGTCGTTAAATCAACTCCACCATAATACCGCATTCCAGGATTACGAGGTATATTACCCAAATCTCCTTCCCATATTGCCTCCATCCAATTTGCCAAAGTTTTTCCCCATCCTCCTTTAGGTAACTGGTCTAATTTGAAGAAAGCATATGCTATTCGATTTAAGTATAGTTTCTTCTCCTCAAGAATAGCTTGTTCATTTAATGTAATATTAAGACCATTAGAATTTAATTTTTCTTTTATTTGTTTAACAATATTTACTGCATTTTGTCTGATATTAATATTCAATTCTTCGTTGCAAGCTGCAAAAATAAACTGGTATAGAAGGGCTACATTATAATTAAATTCCCAATCTATATCATTTACAATTGCGAACCTTCTTATACATTTAATAGTTTCAAATGCCTTTTTTAAATTGATATTATTATCATTATAGGTATTATCGATATTTTCCAATAATACATTTAGTTTATTTGAATCTTCATCAGGATTTTGGCAGTTAGTTAAGTAAAGGAATAATCGAATTTCACGCTCAAGTTTAGCAATATCTCGCCATAAATGCTGTACACCTGTCAGGCCAAAATCAATAATAAATGGTATTTTGTTCGAAATAATTAAATTTCTGGAATGCAAGTCGCCATGTACAAGCATTTTTTTAGAATGATTCCACCTAGGATCTTGATCGCATTTGTTTTTTGCTTCATTAATCCAATGAATTGTTCCTGGGAGATCATCTCCAAGTCGGATTAGCTCGTTGTTTATTTTCGATGGGTTATCAAATTCATAAAGTTTAAAAGCATTCAAATTTGTTGTTCTTGGATTAAGATTATTTATGTTAAGGGAATTCTCAAATATTATATTTATTATTTCTGTTATATTTTCATAATTGTCTGTTTTTAAATAATAATTTTCAAATGTTATTCCTTCCCTACCTCCTGTTAATTCCATAACAATACATCGTATGGCACCTTCAGATATATCTAAACGTATTATAGGTTTGTTATTGAAAAAATTACCTGCATGTATGGAGCCATCAATATCTTTTCCTATTTGAAAAGCATTGCCAATTTTAATCACAATCATATTTGGCGTTCCAACAGCAGATTCAGGAATTGCAAGATAAGTTTTTGCCCCCGAACGACCACTTACGTGCTTATCTAAATGAATAGCATTATAACCTAGTTCCAGGCATATTCTTGAAATTAGTGACCTGATTTCTTCTGGCCATTTTTCTAACCAAACTTCTATTTTTTCTTTCTGATTATTCATAGTTTCTATTTTAATAAGGTTACTTAACTGAAATATACAGTGGTTCTTGCTGCATTTTAACGAAATAATCTTTTATTCCATGCGAAAAGTAAGAGAATTGGGTAAACCGTTCACTAGCAATGTAATTCAATTCACCAGACTCATCCTTATCTTTAAACCAAACTTTTCCCGTACCGCTTTCAACTTTGCCTAAACAATATACCGGGCAGTTTATTTCATTCATTAATTTCTGCAGTTTTGGCAAATTTTCTGGTAATATAGTACAAACCAATTCCCAATCCCCCCAGGATAGCATCACTTTTCTGTAATCAATATCAATACTATCCGATATCTTTTTTACAATTGGATCCGGTTCAATATTTGAAAGATCAATATGAATGTCAACATTGTGACTGCTTTTAGCAATTCCATAAAACGTTGATATTAAACCATCAGAACTATCCATTGCGCAATATGACAAATTATTGGAAGCTATTATCATTCCTTCTTTAATCCTTGGAATGGGCCGTTTTAAGTTTTTTTGTATTTTATCATAATCTTCCTTTTTAATATTTAATACAAGATTTGGAAACAACTTACTGATTGTTCCGGACCAAAATAATCCCATATCGCCTAAAACAATTACTAATTCACCAGCTTTTGCCATGTCTCTTCGAAGTACTTTTTCAGGATGAACACTTCCAAAAGCTGTACAAACGCTATTAAAATTTTGTGAATCTTTGATGTTTCCTCCAATAATCGGACAGCTAAATTGAATAGATGCTTCAATTATTCCTGCATAAAATCGGTCAAAATCATTTATGCTCATATCATTATTGGCTTCCAATGCTAAAAGAATACCGGTAGGTTTAGCACCCATCGCCCCTAAATCGCTGATATTTATAATCATAGAAAACCAGCCGTAATACCAGTAATCAATTTCTTCAAAATAAGTAATGACAGGTTTGGGGCAAGGATCAGAAGTAACAACAACAATTTCATCTTTTATTGGTTTAAACCCGGCACAATCGTCACCTATTCCGACAATAATGTCCTGATCAGTTTCTTTTGGAATCAGTTTAAAAATATGTTCTAAAATATTTCTTTCGCCTAAATCTTTTAGTGTCACTACTTCTTTCTTAACAATAAATTGTCTCCATATTTTATCTGTATCATCACCAAAAGTCCCCGTAGAAACGACATTATCCCACTGCTCAATAATTGTGAAGCCAATTTTTTTGAATAAATCTGTTAATTCTTCTTTAGAGTAATAAATATACATTCTTCCCTCAGGACGTACGATCGAATCACCCCCACTCTGAGCGGATAAATATAAAATTCCGTTCGGTTTAAGTATCGAATAAAATTTTTTTAATGTTTCAAGAACTTTGATCTTAGGTAAATGGACAAAGACAGCACTACACCAGATCCCATCAAAAATATTTGGCGGGAAATCAGACTGAACGATATTCATTTTATAAAGCTGAGGAAAGGTATCCTGCAAATAATGAACCTTGTAATCGTCCTTTTTATGGGGTTCGGATGAAATCAATTCGCTTGAAATTTTAAGCATCTCTTCTGAAATGTCAATTCCGATACATTTCAATCCCAGATCATTAAATACCCTTAAATAAGTACCAGGTCCACAACCGGCATCAAGAATTAGGGGTCGGATAGGATCTTTATCACTTATTGAGTATTCGGGTAAACGGTTTAAAAACCGGCCAATCACATTGTATTGCTCCAGGCCTTTCCATTTATTAAAATAAGTAGAAGCTACAGAATTGTTACCAATAATATTAGTTTTGATTATGGATTCTACAAAATCAATATTATATAAGCCATTTTCATTTTGCTTAATGGCGTATTTTTTTGAATTTTTCTCAAACCAATTTTTAAAATCAGTGACTAATTTGTCAACTGAGCCTTTTTGGGGATATCTAGCCCAATCCCATAAATCCTCTGAACCAATTTTCCTTGCTAATAATCTTCTAAGGAATTGAGATGGTATTTCATCGTTTTCGTTCAATACAACTATTCTTGCTTCCCATTTTTCCCGCTTGGTGGAATTCTCTTTTTCTTTTTCATTAACAATAGAATTCTGAATAAATAAATAAGAGGAATCTTGAACAGATGAAGCCAAATCCGAAAATCCGTTTATCTGTTTTACTTTTAAATTTTCGATGTTATCCCAGATCGATTCGCTTTGTGGAAAGCAACATAAGTGTGCATGATGACAGTGTTTAGTGAATAATGAGTCCATTATACACATAGGAGTTCTTCCATGTTCAAAGTGCATTCCCCCGCCTTTTGATTTATAATTGTCTTTATAAAAACGAGAAATAATTTCCCTAAGAAATATTACCTCATCAATAAGTTCCGGTTTCATATCAGCAAAGGAATGAAAAAGGCCATTTTCACCTTCGCAAGAGTATGGTGTAATAATAATGTATCCGTCAACAATCGGTCCTAATCCTGCAAACAAATAAAAGTTGTCGGATTTAAGCAGTATTTGATTTCCTTGTTTAAATTTAGATGGTTCACAAAATAAACAGTGCTTTTGAAATTTCTCTTCATTATTTTCCATTATTTTATTTAATTTAAGGTTACTTTAATTCAGCTATTATTTTAATCGCTTGTTTTAAACTACTTATGCAAGTCACATAAAATATCAATTTATCAGATATTGGTTTAGTGAAAAAGGAAGGTTTTTGCAAGTTATTGTTCAAGTGTAAGCTCTATCTGTTTGCTAAAAATTTGCTGGAATGTAGTTTTGTTTTGCCATTTTCTTCTTTCTTTTTTGAGATTGGGAAAAAAACAAAATAAGTTCCTCCAATTTTCATCAACCTATCAAAGAACTAAATGTTATTTAAATATTGTATTTATTTATCTGGGGTGCAATTTTTTAAACTTACAACTATTTATATTTAAGTATCGAAAAACAACACAAAATCTTCCATTTTAGGAATATATTCCGTTCCCCAGTTTCTTATTATCAAAACTATTCAAGGAAAAAAAATCCAAATTATTAGGCAAAGTTAAAAAATAACTTTCAACATTCAAAATATTTAATTAATTATTCTTTATTGATTGATTATTTTTTCAGCCTAATATAACCTTTGTTTTCTGATAAATAGGCTTATTTTAATCGGAAATTCGTTGCAATATTGGCAATAATGAAGAGGTTTGTCCTACTTATATTATTTCAATTTTATTAAATACTCAAATTATGAAAGACCGAATCCAAAAACTTCGTGAAACAATCGATCACCACAACCACCAATACTATGTGTTGGGATCACCGGAAATACCGGATGCTGTTTTTGACAGGATGTTCCAAAAACTGATCGAACTTGAAGCCCAATACCCGGAATTTTATGTGGCCAACTCGCCTTCATCGCGCATCGGTTCCGACCTTTGCAATTCGTTCAACATGGCCAGCCATATCACGCCAATGCATTCGATTAATGCTGTCCAAACAGTGACCGAAATCGAAAAATTCATTGCCAAGGGTGAAATAATTGTACAGCTTAAATATGATGGTGTAGGGGTAAACCTCATATATAAAAACGGAAAGCTCCATCGGGCGATCACCAGGGGCGATGGGGGCAAGGGAATTGACGTTACCGCCAATATCCGTACAATCGGAAATATACCTTATGCAATTAATACAAATGAAACAATAGAAATACGTGGCGAGGTCTGGTGCCCATGGTCGGAGTTAAAGCGTTTGCAAAACCTTGGGGAGAATGTCCGATCCCCGGTCGCAGTGGCCATCAATTCGATAAAGGTAAAACAGAGCAGCCTCTGCGCGGCCCGCAACCTGAGTTTTACAGCATACCACCTGACCGAAGGTATTGCAGGGACAAGCCATTTAGAAAACATCAAGTGGCTTAAAGACAACCATTTTGAGGTGCCGATAGCCTTTAAGTTGGATGCTACATTAAAGGCAATACGGCACAGTATCCTTTCGATCCAGGGCATCCTTAAACAGGCACAGGTCAAGGACATTCCTGCCGATGGGATCGTGTTCAAGCACAATGACCTATTGACATGCAAGACAGAAGGCAATACGTCACGTGCGGTGAATTGGGCAATCTCCTGGAAATTTGACAAGGAGACCTATACTGCGAAAGTGGCCGGGATCGGGGGAAAGTAGCCGCAAATGGACGTGTTACCCCTTTAGTATTTATTGACCCAATTATGGCCAACAACGAAACAATCTCCAAAATTCCTGTTACGCCAGCCGATCTCGATACGGGAATCCAGGTAGGTCAAACCATCACCATCCGAAGGGCAGGGACACGCGTGGCACAAATTGTTATAAATTCAAGTGCAACCGCCCCATCGGAATTCAGGTGCCCGCAATGTTCTTCAATACTGGTCCGCCATAAAAATGTATTCTATTGTCCCATAAATTGTTACAATTTGGAAACCCCTCCTGTTGGCGAGGAATATGCTTTGGTACACGCACCCAATATTTCAAGCTACTGCATCGACCCTGCAATGGCCCAATACATTGCCCATCAAAACAATTGCAGGTTGGTCCCGGTTTCTGGTAAATTTCATGGGTGCAAGCTCTATTACAACGACCTGAAGCAACTTGCCGACATCGGATTTGCCCTTGGCGGTTATGCCAAAAAATTCCAGGCAACTGTTCCTGTTTGACCAGAAAAGGCCAAATACCTTGGCCGGCAACTTTCCCATTTTCTTCAAATTCAAATTACTAACAACTTAATCTTGGTACTATGGCACCACAACAGGATTGCTGTGTCAAATATTTCAGGTTTGACCCCAAAGACTATAACACGACGTTCCGGATCGTGAAAAACATCTCCTCCGATAAAGTTGTGCTCATGGCCAATGGGGACATTTTTATCGAGTATTACCTGGATGCTTCCATTGTCAACCTGTTTTACCTCCTTCAATTGCATACCCCTTCACCGGAGGATATTGACCCCCCGGCGACCCCGAAGGAATTGCGCCGGAAGCGGCAAACCGAAAGGGCCCACCTTGCGCTGTTAGCCTTTCAAATCATTGGATTTTTGGCACTTGCGGCCTATCTGTTGGTCCAAGCAATAGGCCCAAATTAAAAGGGCAGCCCATCCGGACAGCCCTTTTAACAAGAATTCAAACTTTAAAAAAATGTATTCCTACTTAACCCACACAACGTGCCATCTATCCATAAACCTTTGCCTCATAACCAGATAGACCGGTTGTTTTCCCACTTACCGATGTGAGCCACTCCCTGCGGCACAACAAATACTTCATCGCATCGCTCATGTTGGTGCTTTCCATAGGCAGCCGGGCCATCGCCAGTTTTTCGCTCGTCTTTTTCTTTTTCAGTTTTCCCATCATGTAGGTGCATTGCGCCCCTTCCAACGACCCCTTGAGTTCCCTGCAATTGAACTGGTCGATCAGCAGTTTTGGCAATTTGGGGCTGTTGCCGCCCATCAACTGGATCATAAAATCATATTCAGTGGCATGTTCGATGTTGCCTCCCCCAACGTTCATCAGCTCGACCTTCCAGCCGGTCTTGTTCCCGGACTTGTCAAACTCGATTGCCTTTTTCAGTGCCGATGCCTGGTCCTTTTTCACCTTCCCATATTGGTTGGTCGCCCTGTCGTGGTAGAGGTGCAACAATTTTCGCTTGTGGCCACAGAAATAGTCCACGAACATAACGCCCAGTTCCTCGATATGCTCAGGTGGCAAAGTATGCAGGTTTTTCACGATCCGGTAATCTTTCCCGGTCTCCTGGCCCATGACCAGCGAACACATGTTACCTGCATCAAAACCTGCATCAATGGCCTCATTTTTATCCAAATAGCGGAGCATCCTTCCCGAATCGCGCATCCCGTCCAACAGCCCGAACTTATCGACCTCGTCAAAATCGGTCCCATCGCCATAGAAATGGAAATCCTTCAATGCTGGATAGAACATTTTGCCGCGTTCCGTAAAGGTAGGTATCCCCAAAACCGCGGTGTTGAATTCTTCTTTGGTCAGGGTGGCAGCCAGGTTGATAAAATATTCCATGGTCAGGATGTCCACATTGCAATAGCTCGAAGCCGAATAATAAAATGTGGTCCCGAACCTGGTCTTTAGGTGCCTCTCTTTCCACCGCTTCAGCTTGTTCCGGCAATTTTCGATCTCCCGGCTTTTGTCCAGATTGTCGTTCGATGCCGTGGCAGCAAGCTCCATCAGCTCTGTCAGTATCTCGTTGACCACGATCCCTGCCTGTAAAGCCTGGACAATCTTTGTTTTGTCCATGTTCCCGGCCATTTCCATCATCCATGTGTCCTCGCCGATCATCGGGTTGGCCATGTCGGAGGTGAACGTCTTCCCAAGGTAATAGGGCGAATGGCCAAATACCGCAGGGTCGCCCCTTAGGGTCGGGAACAATTTGTTCAGTTTGGATATTTTCAAATACTTTGCCTCGTCCCCAAACACATGAACCACCGAAAGTCCCGCGTTTGACGATGGCCTGTCAAGGGAGGTCAGGTAAAAAAAGCATCCGTTGTGGGTGCTGATCGTATGCTTGTAATCGAATACCCTTGGATAAAACGGGGGTTCCCAACTTTTCAGCCCCGGTTGGTCAACGACAAAATGGCTCCCTTCATAAAAGCCGTACCTGTCCGAAAGCCCCTTGACCACGCCGGGGATAATATTTGTCATCAGGTCCATATAGGTGTTCGATGTAAACACCATCGGTGCCCGTGGCATTTCGTAGATACAGTCATAGACACGGCTGGCCATGATATCGGTCGTTTTGCTGATCCCCCTTCCGCCAAAGAAATACAGGTCCTTTGGCTTCATCAAATCTATGGCGGCCTTTATCCAGCTTGCCTTCTCGATCCTGTGTAAGTTGCTGTCTATCTTCATGTTTTATTCAGCTTCAACATCGACAACATCCATGTTGTCGAACAACTTTCTTGGCAGCACCCCTGCCTCACGTTTTACCCTGACCTTCAGGCTCTCCCTGATGTCGTAACCGTCGATCAGTTTTGCCAGTTCCTTCCTGTCCACTTCCGGGACGCCCAGTTCCTTCCCGGAAACGACATAGACAAAAGTCCGCTTGTCGAGCAGTTTTGGGTCCACCGAACCATCGTCCTTTTCGTTCAGCCGCATCACCCTTTCGACAGCCTCCAAAAATTTCCTCTGCCCATCGAGGTCGTCCTTGTCGAAACACAATTGGGCCGACAGCAGATACTTCTCAGCGAGCATGTTGCGCCAGCTCTCCTTGCGGATCTTCCGGTCGGCATAGTAATAGTTCATGGCATTGTCGTAAACCTGCCGGGCCAGATAGTCGCTCAGTTCTTCGCCATTTTTGGCATAATGGGCCAGCTTTAGCTGCTTGACTACATACAAACGGCTTTTCATCTGGTAATGCCAGTCCCTTGCTTTCTCCATCAAACCAAGGTATTCGATTATCTCCGGTGGCAACGACTTGCAGTCCATCGTTGCCGCCATCTCCCTGATCTGTTCCGCCGTAATGTCCATCACCTCAATTTTCGCCCTCGCCATGGTTTTCAGGTTTTCTTTGGAATCGTTTGTCCGGTCCGTCAGGCTTCACCGTTGAGCAACTGCTCCTTGAACTGCCCGTGCCTGATCTTTTCCTCCAGGTCACCGATAACCGACAATAGCTTTATCTTGTCGGGATCTTCCGTTCCGGTCGATTTATAGAGCTTTTTGGCTTTTTTCTTCAACGCCCTGAGCCCAGCCAAATTGCTGCAGCCTACCTTTCCGTGATCAATGTCCATTTCTACACTAGGGTTTATCGTGAACCATTAGTCCGGCTTTTTCTTTGTTCAAAAATTCATCGTACCCCTTTGGGTACCTCCACTCTTTGTGGTAACAACGGTATTTCATCAGGACATCGGGCAAATTGGCAATTGTCCCATTGCCCTTTAGTATCTTGCACCAGAGGTGATAGTCCTCGGCATAACCGGTTTTCGTATTGCCATAGCCACCAACTTTCATCAACACCTGTTTCCTGATGGCAACCCCCGGATGGTTGACAAACCAGGTGCCTGGCATCTCAAGAGCGGATCTTCTTGTGACCAGTGGCGGATGGTTGGTAACCATCGATTTTGCCCCAAAGAACTGGAGCTGGACACCACAAACGTCAATATCCTTGTTGCCCATCAGGAACCCGACCAGTTTGCTTACCAGTTTGGGTTCCGCAATGTCGTCACAATCCATCCTGACAATGATATCCCCGGCACAATGCGCAATCCCAAAATCGAGCACCCCTGAGAACTCCAGGGTATCGTCCTTGACCTCCAATAATTTGAATTTGAAATGGCCTGGTCCTATTTGTCCAGTAAACTTTTCGACCATCGCTTTAAGGTTTTCAGATAAGCCCAACCGGCAGTCGTGGTTGACAATGACCAGCTCGATCTCCCCGTCATAATCTTGACCGACAATGCTTTCGATGGCCTCCACGATCCACTCCAGTTTGCCGTCCCTGACCGGCATCAGCACCGAGACGATGGACAGGTTATCCTCTATTTTTTCATTTTGTACCGGTCCCAAATCTTGGATTTCAAGACTGACCGCCTTTTTAGCTTCAACCGTTTTCTTTGCCATATTGATAAATTTTATGAATTCCTTTTCCTGGAACTTGATGCCACGGTATTTGCGGACAAACCCGGCAGCTTCGTTTCCCAAACGTTCAAGTTCCGGTCTGTTGCCATGCAGTTGGACAATGGCATTTACGAACTTGCCGATCTCGTCCATTGAATAGCAGGGTACCGCCTTGATCTCCTTGATGTCCATTCGTTGTCTGATCGGGACAACAATTCCCCTTCCGGTCAGTACTTCAGGGATATCGCCGATTCCTGGCATCACACAAGGGATACCGGCACCCATCATTTCAAGAAGGGCAATGGGGAGCCCTTCGCTCGGCGAACAGTTCAGGCCAATGTCAAAAGCCTGCATTTTTTGGTAAACCTCTTCCATAGGAAGGTTGCCAGTGATCACCACCTTCTTGGAGAACTTTCCCGATCCGATTGTACGGACCAGCCGGTTTACCCGGTCCAAATATGCGGCACTGGTAGGGTTTGCCGCAGCCCCACCGATAATGAGGAGCCTGGCGTTCATAGCATCCGGTAACATCGATAAAATTTTCACTGCATCGAGGATGTTTTTATCGGCAGCAACACGTGTGACCATCCCCACCACAAAATCGTTTTGATCAAACCCAAATTCCTTCCGTAAAACGGTTTGATCATGTAAAGAATCAGAAGATCCAGTTTTTTGGGAAAAGGCCAAAATCCTGTCAATGTCCACACAATTGGGGACTACCGTAAATTTCCGCCTGTCCATAATGCCCTTGTTGACAAACGAATCCACGATCTTTAAGTGGATGGCATAATAGCCGTCCGTATCCTTGTCATATTTCACCAATTGGTTATATACCCAGTCAATGTCGCTGTGGATGGCCGTCAGGTAACGGAACCCGATTTCAGGTTTGAGGCGCAATACCGTTTGTGTTATCCCGAACGAATTGCAGTTGAACACAACATCCGCTCCCTTGAGCAACCTGGCCACAACCTCCAATGAGGGGGCCATCCCGACAACTTCGATATTAATACCGGCTGCCTTTATCAGGTCATAGAATTTTCCTGTCGTGCCACTTAGAACAATTATATCATATTTATTGCGTTGTGCCATAAGCACATGGTGGTAAGAAACAAATTCCGCACCGCCCACATCGTTCACCCCGATCAAAAATGCTACTTTCATGTTTTAAATTTCCCCACGTTCAATTAAAATTGCCCTGATCAACGAGAGTTCTTCCTCCTGGCTGGCCATTTTCTTGCGTATTTCCATTTTGTTCTTGGTGCCGCTGCTGGCGAGCTGCTTTTTATAGTACGACATCTTTCTTGGTATATTGTTGCCGATTATTTTCACGAGGTTGACAGTGCCAATCGCCCCATATTTTTCTTTCAACACCCTGGCCCTGAACTCTGGACGGTTTCCCAAGACCTTGCCGTGCAGCTTGTAATGGTTCAGCTCCTCCCAAATTTCCCTGTTCAGGATATGGGCGTCCAAAACTTCCCTGGCAGTTTGGTAGCACAATTCCAGGTTGTTCGGGTCGGCATCAAAAAGCTTTTCGTGGCCGCTCCGGTAATTGTCATAGGCAGTCAGCATCTTGTTCACAAGGAGAGCCAGTTCTTCGGGGCAATCCTTGCTGCCCAAAAATGGGAACTCTTCCCTGAGCTTGACGGTCTTTTTGTGCTGCCCCTTATTTGTATGTCCAACATTTATTGGGGAGCAATCCAGGTTTTCGTTGCCGGTTTGGTCTGCTTCCGGTTTTGAAGGCAGGGCAGTCCCTGAGATCATTGCCCAGATTTCGTTGGCCGGTATTTTTGTTTTGTTCGAGAACTCGCAAACCAAGGTCGCCGTCCCTTTTTCTGTCCCTTTTGCCCCGATATTCCTGGCATAAAACACATTGCGGTTGTACGATCCGAACAGTGCCAATCCGGCATTAAAATCCCCGCCCGACCTTGCCCAGTTTTCCACCCGATCTTTTATCCCGATTTCCATGTTTCAAAATTGTAATTACAAAACCGGAACATAAAGGACAGGCACAAATACATTACTCAGGATGGCCTATTTTTCAAACCTGGATTTCTGTGGGAACATCTTGCAGATATATTTTTTTAGGTCATTATCCAGACCTAAATCGTTATGGTTCAGAAAGTATTTCCCTTTTAGGATTTGATCCATTTGGCTCCCACTCAAATTTCCATATGAAAAGTCGTTTTCCTGTCCATAAAACAATGCCCTTTCGGTTTTTCTGTCCTTCAGCAACCTGCCAAAGGGAAAAACATTATAATAAAGGGTCGAAGTCAACAGCCGGTTTTCCAATGGGCCGAACAGCGCGAAAACCTTTTGCATCTTCTTCTTTTCAAATACTTCCGGGCAGTGCGTTTCGGTCATATATCCGGGATACCCAATCTGCCTAACCGCTTCAACGCTTTTGCGGACCTGGTCCTGCCAGATCAAACTTCCCGACCTGCACCCACCACTGGAAAATTCTTCATAAGAAAACAGGTACCTGGTCACTTCAAGGTCGGCCAAGGTCCTTTCAGCGATAAAGTAAATATCGTCGTACATCCTGACAAACCTTTCTGGACTGTCCTTATTGTCAATGTACTGTGACAATTTTGAAACCGCATCATAAGTGGCAGAGGAGGTGATCCGTTCGGTTTTCTTGTGGGGGATATGCCTGACACCCTTGATCCAGGAAGGAAGGTCACCAACGATCCAGACTTCAAAATCTTCTCCAAAGAACCGGTCAAGGCCCCTTAGCGAATACTTTAGCTCTTCCCACTTTTTGGCACTTTCCAAGTAGGGATAATAAACTCCGATCATGGTTTTTGAATGTAACAGTGAATTGAAAACGAGAAAGGCACAATCCTGTTGGTCCAGAACTGTGCCTTTGGTCAATTTAACAATGGAAACCCTTCCTAAGCGTTGTAAAAACCGCCACCGGCACCACTGCTCAAATCGGTGACCGGCAATGTGGCGTTGTAGTGCAGTATCTTGTCCCCGGCAAAAAGGCTCTCCAATTTGATCGTGTTGGAATCCTCCTTTTCGTCGTCTTTTTGCTCGTGGTTCAATTGGAGCGGGTTGCCAGGCCAACCGGCCAATTTGTCAAAATCAAGGTCCGGATAGACAACAATGGCCATCAGGTTCTCGTTCACGTTGTCGTTCACAAATTGCGAATACTCGATACTTGACCCAGGGTGCTCAAATTCAATGGAATGGATAAACCCTTTTTTGTCTGCCTCGCCGCTTGATTTGTCGCTTACTTTGATCGAAGAAGGGGTGGCGTATATCTCAATGGCAGTTTTCCCGGCCTTGAACGCCAGGGGGACGGCAACACTCACACCATCGGCAGACTTGACCGGCTTGGTAGCCAGGTCGGCGGCCTTGAACAAAATAATGTAAGGGCTCTTTGGGTTCGGGCGACCGGGGTTGCCGTTTTTCAAATCGGACTTCTTTACGGTAATAAATCTCATAATATATTGTAAATTAATCAATTATTGGCAAATTCACGCAATATGGGAAAATGCTATGCGCCACTTTCCTGGTCAGGTATGATACCGGCAAAGACCCATTCTGCCACTGCAAACCCCACGGCCAGCCAGAACTCCCCGAATACCCTTACCTCATAGTTCTGCAACTGTAGGAAAAGGTTTGTCGAGCCGCTTGCTTCGTTGATGTGGTGCAGCTCGATAAAGTTTTCTTTCGGTGTCGAGAATATGATCCCCGACCCCCTCATGTTTTCGAGCGGGACAATGGTGAGGTTGCTAAAATCAATTTTTACCCTGTTCATGTCCGAATCCTTTGTGAGGGGGAACATTTCCCTGTACTTTTTGCGCCGTGTCTCGTCCATGTCCGGGTCGCAGAATACGTTCATCCCGACCTTCGCCAAAGTAGGGCTGAGTTTTTTGATCCATTTTGCATACTCTTCAAAGTAGTTGACCGAATTGTCCTCGCTCCAACCAAGTGACGGGGACCAGAAATTCATCGCGGTACCTGTTTTGGCGAACTCTTCTTTGAGGATCGTCAAAAAGCCGTCCATACTCTTTTCGGGGACCTGTCCCGTGCCACCTTCGGCAACCGATGATGGGTCAAGCTCGACAAATTTACCTGTCGCGATCATTTTGTATTCGATATCGTCCGATACTCTGGGACGGAGCAATTCGTCGATTACATATTTGGTGACCGGCATCTGGTCTGGGGTCAGTTCCTCATTGTACAGATAGGTAAGGTACCCACCTGTAATGTCGTCGGGAACAATCGGAAGGTTGATCTTGTGCCTCCGGTTCACAATTTTCAGCGGCGTCACCTTGACCTTTCCAAGTGGTGTCCATTTGGCAATAAACTGTTGCACAACCGATTCGATCCTTGCCTTGGTGTCCCGCCATTCGTTGATGGCCAGTACTTTGGTCATGTACAACCTGCTCTCGGTCGGTTTTAGGATGTCCTTGTAGATTTTCATCCTCCGTGCCGGGTCATTGAGGTACGTCCCGAACTCCTCGTTGATTTCCGAAACGTCGATCGTATCGGTGGGCCCACCGCCCATTGTTTTGTTCCCGAAAGTGCCGTTTGTCATGGCAACGATGGCCGTGCTCGAATTCCCATGGATATAGTCCAGGGCCATGCGGTTGTGAAAATGTTTCTGGTTCACCTTAAACGGAAATTCCGCTACCTTCGCTACCGCACCTATGGTCCGGTCTTCAGGTTGGTCGGTTTCACTTTTGGCAGACAGGATGGCGTTTTCTTTTTCGAGCCTTGATTTCTCCGCTTCAAGGTCGGCAAACCGCTGGTCGATTGCTTTTTCGTTCAAGGCTGCATCGAGCTTTTGCTTGAACTCTTTTTCAAGTTCTGTTTTAATGGCCTCTTTGTTCGCATTTAGCTCGGCAAACACATCCTGCCTGATGGCACCGACCAATGCTTTGGCGATCAGGTCGTGTTGCCCCAGTTCCCCATCGGTGTTGCTGTCCGCCAGTTCGTCAAACGACTGTTTGAACCTGTTGGCAAACTCCCCACCGGCATACTTCATTTTTGCATTTAGCTTTTCGCCCTCTTCGGTGCTCAAGACCAAATGCCCTTCCTTGTCTGTGCTGAACTCTTTTTTGCCAAGAATCCCAAGCACGATTAACCCCAACGTTTTAAATGGATCCATCTTTACATTATTAAGTTGATTAAAAATTCTATGCTGTTTTAATTATCCGGTACTTTATGCCGGAAATTGCCATGCAACATTATCACCTTGAAATAATGTTGCATTATAAGAAGGTTACTGATTTATCCGAAGTGCCGGAGGTTTGCCATTCCGGCGGCCACGTCCAGGGCATCGAACAACGTCCCAAACCCATCGGCCAGTCCCACTTTCACAATGTCCTCGCCTTCATATAGTTTCCCCCGGTAAACATCAGAGCCTTCGTCTATTTTCCCCTTGCGGTTGGCCTTTACCGTATTGATGAACCTGGTTGCAGATGGGACAAGGATATTGTTGACCAGTGGCCCTTCATTGTTGTTGTCCACAAGTTCACGGTATTCATGGTTTTTCAGGTCGCTTTGGGGCGCGTAGATTGTCTTGTGCTTGATCCCTTTCTTTTCGAGTTTTTCCTTATAGTCCATATAGGAAACATAGACCCCGATACTGCCAAAAGCCGAACTGATGTGGTTGTCGGCCATAAGGTAGTCGCAGAACGAACCGATATAATAGGCCGCACTTGCCACCATGTCACCATGCAGCACCACCGGCTTCCCTTTCGACTGCACATATTTGATGGCCTCGATGAACGGTGGTACCGCGCCTTCCGAACCACCGCCAGAATCGACATCCAGGACCAATGCCACAATATTTTTGAGCTCGGCTGCTTTGTAGATCGCCGGGACGATCTCATTGGCACCATAGGAACACTGCGTCCCATACTTTAAAAACTCCCCGATAATCGGCACAATGGCCACCGATCCCTGTGTGGCCCCATCCATTGCCATAGCCGCTGACCGGCCACCAATGGCAAAGGATTGCTTTGAAAAAGAATAGGCAGTGGGGGAGAGTTCCTTTTTCTGGTTCAGGAGCGACCCCGGTTTCAGGTCCCCGTTCATTACCGACATCAACCAGGGCAGGTAAACGTTCTCTACCAATCCCCGGTCGATCATCATCCGCTCCCGCATTACCTCCAACAATAGATTCGCCATTTGACTTGAATTCATTTTAACGGTACAATTTTAGTCCCCCCTTTTTGAATGGCATAGGACGATATCAATTGATAAGTAGCGGCATAGCTTTGGGAATACCGCCTGACAGGTCCGGGCGGGTCAGATATTTATTGTGTTTGCATAAAACCATTACAGATAATAGGGAGCTGCCGGAAACAACAAGGACAGGAAACCTTCCGGTTCCTGTCCCCACATTTTGGAAGGATGCCAAAGCCACAGATATTACCATAACATAGCACCCAAATTCAATTGGTCTTACATGTCTTGACGGTCTTTGAAAATCTTTAAAATCTCAGGGTTGAAATTTTGTGCCATTATGCTGATGTGAATTTAACGTTTATTAACACATTAATTTATTTTGAAGGGCTTCAGTTGGTCAAGCTGATTTCGAAAGTTCCTTCTCGCCCTTCTTTTTCACTGTGAACCTCCTGTTGACCTCTTTCTTTTTGTACCGGGTAAAAAGCTTGTAAAGGCGGTCGAACGAGTCACGGTCGTTGGCGTCAAAGCCAAATTCATCGATCAGGACAAGGGTGCATTGTTGCCGGTCGAGGGTGATCATGTTCCCGTCCTCCCGTTTCTCAGGGCGTTTCATCAGTTTGCTGATCCGCTCCTGGATGATCCAGTCATAGAATTCTTTGATCTTTGATTTGAAAACAGCTTCCTTCACGGTGGAGAGGTACCTGAAGTGGGCAGGGTTCTTGTATTCAAAATTGGGAAGGGCAATCTTGAACAGGCTGGTTTCTTCTTCTGGCGCAACGTACCCATGCGGCTTGGTGATGACAAAGTGTTCGAGCATTGTATTGAAACGGTGCCTGGACGGGAACTCAAAAACTTCCGATTCGCATACGAACTGGCTCCGTAAGAACCGCTGGTAGTGGGGATCGAGGTTGATCGAAACGTAATATTGTGATGCCATGTTTTTTTCTTGATTGGGGATTGTAGTTAATGCAGCCTATTTTTAGTTTGACCACCTGAAATCTTTGCCGCTTTTATAGACAAAACCAACGACATTCCCTTTTTGGGGGCCAATAGTCGAGGAGGTGGACAACCTTAATTTGCACTCCTTTCCGCCACAGATGATGGCTTCGCCACTCTCAAAAATAAGCTTGAGGACAATTGCCCGGCCACAAATACGTTCAAGCTCAGCGGTGAGGTCGGCAGAACTTCCTGGGATTTTCATTTCGAATTTGCTTTCGATCAGCCTTCCGGCGAAGGGCGTACTTTCCTGGGTGGTCAATATTGCGCTTCCAGGAGTAAAATAAACCGGGTTCCAGGCTTTACCGGCAACAGGCGTCACCGATATTTTATTTGATCCGACCAAACTTTCCGATTCGATATCGACCGGAAACAGGTACACGCACCCAACAATCGGATCGTTGGCGCGTTGCTTTTCATTAATAATCATTGAATTAAGGTTTTAGATATTACATTAAAATGTCTAAAACCCCAGTGGCGATGGGAAGGTCAAAGATAATATTATTGTAATTTGAAAATCAAAAGTTGCAATATTAAAATGATGATCATATTAATGCTGCTGCTGATGAACAGCATTAATAAGGAATTGTTACAAATTCAGATAGAACATGAAAATACAAAATTTGTTTTTTCCTGACCTATATAGATTGTATGCACCTCTTAAATTACAGAATAAGGATCAATTCTTAAAACTAATGCACCAGTTTTCGGCTACTAATTGTTGATCTCCTTTATAATAATCAGCATGGGCTTTAATCGCATTGTAAACATATTCTGTACGATCATAAGCTTTTCCATCTACAAAATGATAAAGCTTCCAATTTTCGGCCTTTTGTTCTGCGAAATAAAGAATTTTTAGTCGTTCGTTTTCTGAGAGGTATATAGACTGATTATTTTGCGATGATTTAATTTCAACAGTATTAAAACGCTTTAACCTTCCCTCTTCAATAATTGGTTCTAAAATATCATAACCCAAGCCATCACCTAAGGCTTCTGAAACGTGTAGCAGTTTGGCCAATGATTCAATATCGACTTTGTCTGGAATTTTTAATCTCTTTAACTCCTCAATATTATGAATATGTTCATTTAAAAAGGGTACCAATTCATGATTTAGCAATTCTTGAGCATATTTTGTTGCTAAAATTTTCTCCATACAAATGCCCCTATTATGTTGATCCTTAATTATTTTTTCACGTTCTTGATAAGTTCTTTTAACTGTATGTGTTTCCGATTTCCCAAACGAGGAAACAGACTGAAGTTTTACTTCTGTTGAAATTGTCGGTACTAATTCTAAATTTTCCGGTAATCCAAGGTTCTTTTTTAAATCTAAAATATTAAGTTCTGCTTTGGCCTTATCAATTGAAAATGAATCTAATTCAGATGTAATTCCCAAAATGGAATAGCATTGAGAAAGACCAAAATTAAAATTATGAAATTCTAATGGAATTACTTTCGATTTTATTAATTTGTCGAATGATTCATTTGCAAGTACTTTGTTATGAAAAGCATAGTAACAAATCTGGAGATAATCTCTATGTTCGATAAAAAATTTAAGATTTGCTTCGTAAGGATTTATTAAATTTAGCAATGCTTCAAATTTGGATGTATTTTCGTATTTCATTTCTAAATTTTCAATTACCTTACTTGTAAGAAAGGGAAATGACAAGTCATAATAATTGTATTTTTCTTTCCAGTTTTCCTTGTTAACATTTTCACAAATGAAAGAAATGGCATTTAGAAACGATTCCATTTCTTTACTATTAATAACTGAGGCTTTTATAAAATTCTTTGATTGGTTTAATTCATTTTCTCCTATACCTTTTTCTTTTAAATATTCACTTGCACTCAATAGATCAAATTGTTTTTTTTGAATGTAGTTCGAAATTATATCTCCAAAATTTTGATTTCTGAAAACTGAATCAGCAATAGCATACCCAAACTTTGAAAGGTTAGGATCATTCTCGTAATCTTCTAAATCATAAGCTAATAAGCCTACTGATTCCTTTATGGATCCTCGCAAGTTCTTACTTAAGGGTTTATATAAAACCTCCTTTCGAACATCTTTATAAAGTTGTATTATATTGTTGTTAAATGAAACCTCCAGCCATACGTCATTTGCTTTGTAGATATTAAGATTTTGCCAACGAAATATACAATCTTCTTTGTCAAAATCAATTGTAGAAATGGCGATTTCTGCTAAAGCAAAGAAGTCCGGAATATAATTGGTTTCCAAAAAAAGCTTTATTTCAGAATCGATTTCCAATTGATCCATTTCAGGCTTAATCTTAAATTCCGGTTCAAAACGTTTGACAAAACTTAAGTTATCAATAAAACTCAATGCAGTATTTACGTCGAAATTCACAAAATTATAGTTAGGGAAATGATGGATGTATTTTCTATGATCAAACGGAACGAACCAACAGTTCTCTTCCAAATATTTACCTTGAGTTGTTAATAAAGGAATTTCTTTAATGTTGGCATCTTTTAATCTTGAGATCCTAAGAACTAATTGTTTATAAACCGTTTTGTGATTCTCACCTACCTCTAAATTCTTCATCATTTCTAGTTGGGTGATTATTTTCCCTATATTTTCAGTTTCATCAATAGATTGAATATTTAAAAAATGATACAATTCTTTTAGTTCATTTGACTTTTGTTCTTGAGCAATACATTTTCTAGGACGTAAATCATTAAAAAGAAAAACTTTTGATGGAGCAACAACCGATTTATTTGCCTCGTCATAAAACCAGGATTCAGATTTTAGGATTTTTATTAACTCCTCTTTCCCAACTAAATTTTGCCAATCCGGAATTGAATTATTAATCAGTATTTTTAATTGATTATTATTAAGTTGCGGAAAGTTTATAAATGGCAATTTTAATTTATTATTTTCATACTGAATAGGAAGGGAGGCTTGCCAAACCCCAAGTTTTTTCAAAATTAATTTGAATTCTCCTGGATCCGATTTATCATTTTCAATTAATTTCCTGAAGGCGTCAATATCTAATTCAAAAAATAAATCACTATTTAAATATCCCTTAATTTCAGAGGGTATTTCTGTATAACATCGTATTGCTTCATTCCATTTTCCGTTTTTACAGGGAAGCTTAATTCTGGCCAATTGACGTTCAATTTTGTCATCTGTTAAATAGAATTGTTTTTCTGTTTTATTCCCAAAATCTGATATCAGGTTGAGAACAAATATTAATATTCTTTGATTGAAATTTGTTATATCTGTTTCATTATTAATTTTTTCATTATTGATGGCTCTTATAATTTCAATTTTATTATATTTCCGTACAACTTTAGTATAATCAAAATATTCCCGTTCGATTGGATCGAAATTAGTTATGGAAACGTTTTTTAGTTCACTAATTATGTTGCTTTCGAATATTGAACCATCATCTTTGCGAAAAAATAATTTTTTGGATGACTCTCTGCGGGGTAAATAATCGATATAGCTTATCGTATCCCCTTCAAAGGTAGGCACGATGAAAATAGAGGGATCACAAAAATGCCGAATCGTATCATTATATATCTTATTATAGTAAGAATCCCATTTCTCATTGGAGTTGTGGTTTCGTTTCCAACAATCAATTACATCGAAAATAAGCATGTAAGAGTCCTTTCCCCATTTTCTATCTTTAGTATAAACCTTTTTTAGAATTGAACTTATTAATAAGGAATTGAAAAGCTCTTCACTAAAAATCTTTTCAATTTTTTCTTCTCGGTTAAGGGGCAGTAAAAATTTACCAAAATATGGCAATTCGTGTAACTCTGTTTTATTTAAAAGCGTTTCAACAAATAGTTTTGCCAAATGCGTAAGAAGTTTCTTATTGTAAGGATTATTTTCAAAATCAATCTGTTTGCGGGATACATCCAATAAAAAATCACCATGCATCAGCACATTAAATCCACATTTTACTTCTGTTGGTAGATAACAATAAAAATTGGAACGGAAAGTCGTATCAAGACTTATGTTTTGCTTTAATGGGAAAGCTATAGCTATTTTGGGATTTTCAATCCTATAATTTAATTTGGAAGAAAGTTCTTGAAGTTCCACAAGTTCTTCTTTACTAAATTCTTTACTTTCGATGGACCAATCTGCAAAATCGACCTGAGTGTTTAAGGTCTTTCTAAAGGAATCATTTACAAGAAGTTCTAGTTTTACGTTCGAGTGTTTCAATTTATCAAGTTGTTGTACAAAAAAGATCTGATGTTCAGAAAATTCTATAATCTTGTTGCTTAATAACACAATGTTTTCGTCAGTTAAATCTTGAAACTGTATTACTGTTTTTGCATCATTCAATGATTCAAAAAAATCATTGGCATTTTCAATGGGTAAAGGGAAATAAAAGGATGGAATTTGATTGGCATTATTTTTAAAAACTTGGGAATAGTCATTATTTGATTTCCACTTTTCTATCAAGTCCATTCCAAAAGGTGAGACGATATTATCTATTGTAAGTGGATTATGCAATTCAAAGCCCCATTTTGTGTTTTCAAATACTGAACACACCGTGACTTTTTTTGTATATTCCCAGCACGATTTAAACCCAACACCTTTGTTGCCAATTGATTCATTTTGGTTCTTACTACTGGTATTAATTGAGCATAAGGATTCTAAATCAGAGTAGTTTCTGTTTCCTCGTTCAATGGAAAATACTTCTCCATCATTAGCAATAGTAAGTGTACGTTGCAATTTATTGAGATGAATCCAAATTTTGTTTTCAGCCCGATCAATGGCATTCTGGAAAAATTCATAGATAGCCCTACCACGGTAGTCATTGGTAATTCCATTCTCATTTTTGATATGGCCATCTAAGGTCTTAGGTGGATTTTTGACCGATTCAGAATATATATCTAGCAAGGCGGCTTCGATTTTAGGATTCATATTTAAAGATATTAATAGTTGGCTTTATTTATTCTTATTTCAATTTTAATTCATTTTTAGCGTAGCTATTCAGTTTTTTAATTGGTTCTTTAATAGCGTTTGCCAGTCTTTCGGAATGATCAACCAGAAAAGCTGACATTTTGGGCCAGTCGCTTTTATTGAATATATCCACATCTTCAACTCTTGAATAAATCCGGCAGGATATTTTATCGGTCATTTTGGTCCAAATAAGAGGTTCTCCATATTTAGTTTCAATTTCTGATTGCATCGCATGCATAAAGTCGAAAAGCGCCTCATTTTCAGTTTTGTCACCTCTATTAAAATAAATTTCAACCCCTGCATACTTTTGGGTAACTGTTAAGTTCAAGTTGACCCCGCTCATTCCGATTCCAAGGCCTATCCAATTGTCTTTTGATGGACTGATGTTTGCGAAAAGAATGTTCTTCTTATTCGATTCAGCGAGAAAATAAGTCCAAAATTCCAATCGTAAATAATGCCTTGCTTTTAGGCCTTCTTGAGTTGCGATTTCATCCTGGGCTTTAGTTGCCATGCTGATTGTGAACTCCTCCGTATCTTTTAATGGTAAAATCTGTTCAATATCGAGCATCAGATTATCATCATGAGCGATGGGAGTCACTTTGATACATTGAATTCTGAGCATAAAACTTCTGAGCCATAAAACTGCTGATGTTACCTCTTTCCGGAAACTACCTGCAACCATAATTATGCGTTGGGTACTTCCTTGATTAAGTAATATATCATCAAATTCTTTATTGTCCATGAATTCCGAAATCTTCTCTTCAGCTGTACATCCAATACTTTGTTTCTTTAAATATGCTTGGTATATATTACAGATTTGCTCCTTACTTAAGCTGGCACAATACGAGGCATATTTTATTACCTGCCATGTTACATCTTTTCCGCTAGTATCGAGTTTGTTTTCAATAATAACAAGGTTGCCAAGTTTATCGATTGCAAGTAAATCCAAACGTTCACTGGTATCGAAAAAACCATCGAATTCTTTTTGAATGATCAATAATTCCTCTCCCAGGCAGGAAGGATTTTTGGCTATCCATTCCTGGAGATGCTTACGTTCAACAAAGCCAAGTTCTGAAAATGATTTTTCCGGAAGGAGACTGATCGAGTTGTTTTTTTTGTCAATTAAATACATTCTGTAATCTTTGTTACGTTAGAATCAATAAGCGGTCTTTAAACTATTTTTATTATAATGTTTTATGCCGACTCCTTAAAAATAGGAAAAGCAAGTTCTTTGGAAAGGTAGTCTTCAATCTTGAAATCCCGTTTCTCAGCTGCTTCTGTAAATTTCTGAATCCATTCCAAAAGACTCGTATTTAAGCCTCTGGTGCGCATTGCATAATTTTGGATTATTTTGTAATCTTCTTGATGACTTAAAATGTCTGTAATTACATTAAAGGCAGAATAAGCATTTTCTCCAAGCTTTTCAACATATTTAATAACCAGCCTATTTGAAAGATCCCTGAGATTGCAGCCTTCTTCAAGTATCCCTGCTTGATTCGGCAATTTATACTCTGGAAACAATAATCCTTCTGAAGTTTTTGACTCATAATTCAACTTCAATGCTTTACATACTAAAGGGAAAATATATTTTTTTGGTAAAAAGAATCTCTTCAGGTTAAGCATGTGACTAATAAATTCGTTTTCAAGCCCCTTCAATTTTTGAATATCTGCCTTTATCTCCCAGTCTTGTTTTCGCTTAGTATGGTTTATTTTCACTGTAACTGTCTTTTTGTCAAAAATCATCCCATTACTACATAATTTTCGCACAAATCCGATTTCAAACAATAAAGCATACATTTTATTATAACTATTTGTAACTCGGATAATGGGGTACCAAGTGTCTTGATCAAAAACATTAAAATTTATATCCTTGTGAATTAAATCGATATGGCAAAATGTTTTTCTTTTTGGAGCAATCACCTTGAAAGGAATCAAATCTTTTGCTTTGATACTTGGAAAAAGATGAACAAACACCTGTTTACCAATATTTAACGCATCAGAATTATGAATTAGCCTATAATCTTTGGAAACAACGCTTAGGCATTCCCTGTTCATTTTGTTGATAACTGACAGATATTCAGTTATATTTAATGACTCTTTTTGAGGATAATTTTCTGAACTGAACGGTTTTGTTATTATTGAAATCAACTCAACATCAAACATTAAATCATTAAGCTCGTGCGTCGCTGGAGAAAAATCAAGTTCTTTCATAAGAGCATATTGTTAATTGGTTATTATTAAAGTTGATCGTTATTTTATTTTGTTGCTTTGTTACTTTGATACGAACAATATAGTTTGCACCGCCTTTTATCAAAATCCGTTAACTCCAATACCGTTGCTCCAGGTATTGAATTGCAGCCATAGCACCTGGAATATACCTGGCAGGTTCCAAAAAATCTTTTGGGTCAATAGCGCGGTATTTCACCGGTGATTTCAGCAAATTCGACCAGGTTTCCTGGAGTGTTAAACCTGGTAGGATTCCCCTTGAAGGATTTACTAGCTTTAGTTCCTTATTGTCAGTAGGAATAAGATGCAAATGGATATAGTCTGTTGCTCCGAAGTCATTTGCCTTTATCATTTCGTTTGCCAAAAGTGTTTGCCGCATTAATTGATAAAATGGTTCATAAAAAATACCCTCAATAAACTGATCGCTCATTTCCGGAATATTGATTGGGCAATCTTCTTTTGTTAAGAGGGGTATATAGGTTGCCTTTCGTCTTTGGCCACTTTCGTCATTAAATTTTGATGGCTTACCAGCATAGTTCTCAACGTATTTCCACTCAATAAAGAATAATTTCCGTGAACCATCTTCCATCTCTGCAAGCATAACTGCATCTACTGATGTTGAATGTGCTCCACGAGAATGTCTTTTCTCCTTCAAATAGTTTTCCTTACCGATTACTTCAAGGGAAACAAATCCCTGGTAAGTTTTGTCGTTGTCTAATCGGAGCGCAATTTTCACGTTCTTGTCAACGCTCTTAAGGATGGCTGTGGCAATTTCTTGATCATGTCTGAAGAATAACAGATGATTTATACATGCAACTTGTGACGACAGCATGTGACCCGAAGGTTTGTTAATGCCACTGGGTCGTGTTTCACCAGTATTCCAGAATGGAATCTTGTTGTCAGAGAAATAAATTTCAGCTTCATTTCTGACTTCTTCCATTAAGTTTAATTCAGGATTCTTTAGAACGAATTCCCTTGGAATATTAAAGAATAGTCCATGTCCCGGATCACCTGTTATTTTGTCCCGAAGCCTGATGCATTTATCTCGTTGTTGGTTGTAGAAGGTCATAATGTATAAATAAATAATTAATAATCAATTAAAAGTATTATAAGTGAAATATTCAAAATTCTTATTATTCAGTTCAGAAATTTCTTTGTTATTCATTCCAATTCTTGCGCTTATTTCATTAGCCTAAATGCCATCACTTAAATAGCAAATACAATTTATTTCTTAATAGTAGTGACTATTCAATTTCTTTAAAATGATAATAGATGTTCGAATTTTCTTCTAAACCATTCTGTAGAGGTTAGCATTTCAGTTGTGACTTGAAACTTCTCAAGGTATTTCCTATCAAAAAATGGATTTTTTAGGCTATACGATTTTAGAAATATCTCAACATCCTCAGAAGATAAATATTCGCAAATTATTTCTTCATTGCTATCCCGAAATTTATTGTCCGGAGTCTTAAACTCTTGATAACCATTGCGGTCATTTTTAAAGTTCATTACAATTTTATTATACTTCATCCTTTTCTGATTCTTTATATCACGAACATAAATTTCGTAATCAAATCCTTGAAGATTTAGTTCTTGTATATTATCCGGATGATAGATATAGTTTTCAAAACAATAATATTCCAGAATGATATAATTTTTGATTTCCTTTTTTAGTTTTTTAATTTCATTATCTGTTAAAAAATCCCTATCTCGCAATCCGAAAGCCGTTGGATTTGCAACAGTCTTAATATAAACACCTGCACTATTATTTTCTGCAATAAAATGAATATTTCTAAATTTTAACTTATTGAAATAAATTGAATTTTGATTTTCGCAATAGATAATAATTTTCTCTTCAATTGTAGGAATAATTACTAATGTTTCGCACATAAAAAAAGTGCTTAAAACATTGTGTTTTAGATAAAAAAAGTAGCATGGAAATTTTGTTAAGACCTTAAAATGTAGTAATTTAAGGGCGAATCCAAAACAATACTGCCATGCTACAGAACA
>CAIYPA010000452.1 GCA_903927965.1 uncultured Bacteroidia bacterium
TTCATATACATCATTTTTACCTTTTGATATTACCGCACAAGGATATATGTACAACAATACAATGCTTTCCATGTCCGGTATCTCCAATGGGGAACAGGTAAACGGGATCGTATTGTTCAACTATGGTGGCAAATTGTGCTTTTGGTTCCCTACCCAGGGGTATTGGCAGGGATTCAGCGTATTTGTTACGGCTGTTACCGCGACAGGGTACAAAACAAACGCGATTGTCTCCATAACAAACGAGGCCAAACCTGTCGCGATATCCAAAGAGTTCAGTTTATCGTCAACAGTCAAGCAAAGTTACCATTCGGGCAATTTCACCCCTGCAAATTACGCAACTGCCGGACAGGTACATTATGTGGGGACAACAAGTATAGCAGCAAACCGCGCCTCTGCGGTACAAACATTGACAGGTGTCAGCATAGACGGCAATGCTGTAACCGTTGGGAACAAAGGACTTGCAAACATCCTGGCAGGAAAAGGTGACATGCTAAGTAATTCAAATTTGAATCTGGTTTATGAAACAGGCATGTATTACAACCAAACAGGTAATGGGACAGGAAATAGCAACTGGCCAGACGCTTACGGAGTCTTAAATGTTTTCAGTAACGTGAACCAAACTTATTATGGAAATGTGCAACAACATTTTGGTATTGACGGCACCCAAAAGAACAGGATGCTTTGGGGCCCAACTCCAGGCACCTGGGGTGCGTGGAGAACTGTTTGGGACAGCGGCAATTTTACACCGTCCAACTATGCCCTGTCATCGAACATTGGCAATGGTACGTTGACCCTGGCAGTTTCGGGTTCAGGGCTAAGCGGGTCCCAAAGCTTTACTGCCAACCAAGCGGGGAATGTTACTTTCACGGTCAACAGCAACGCAACAACATTGGCAACAGGGGATACAATAGCTTTAAGGACAACTTCCGGTTACCTAAATGCAACTTATTTTAACGCTTCCTGTGCAACAGAAGATGGTTATTCTACATCTTCTTACATTTTTTCATCTGGTACTGATGGATATTTTAGGAAAAAAAGCCTTGTAGCAGTAAAAACGGATATTGTTACAAAAGCGGCAGTAGAAGTTGCCCTAACAGGACCAATTACGACCCATACCCACGAAAAATTATTGGGGACAATAACAACCGATTTTAACTTGCCCATTACATTGCCAAGGTGTACGCTTTGGTACAATACATCCTATTTGACAGGGTCAAATTTAACACCGGGTGCCGTGGACAATTCAAATGGGGTATTGACTCTCGTTGGTTATAATGACGGAACGGACCTATATGGCAAACAGATAGGTTTTGGGGACAGCGAGGACCTGTATATTAGAAAGATATGGAACAGTGTTTATGGAACATGGAGAAAATTATACCACAACGGCAATTTTATTTCCGGAACAGATTATGCCCCCGCACATACACACCCTTACAGGTCGGACACAAAACCTGTCAGTGGGGCTTGGTGGAACTCGACACCATTTATCGCACCTGCGGACGGGGTTATGGAAATAGGAATTTACCTTGACTTTCATATATCATCGACAAGTACCGCTGATTATGATTATAGGCTACAGGCAGGAAGTGGGATAATGAGCACAAGCGGTGCTTTGAGCGTCAACGGTTATGTCTCGGCAACAGGTGGGAACTCCACCAACTGGAACACCGCCTATGGATGGGGGAACCATTCCGGATTGTACCTCCCGATTGGTGGAGGGGCAATGTCTGGAGGGGGAACAATCTATTCACATGGCGATATAGTCCCCCAGCAGGGTGCAATTGGAGGATCGGCAACTGGTTTTTTCTGGAAAAACATTGCAGATACGGCCACCATTTCCGGGATAGGTTGTTTGACAACAGATGGGGCTTTTAGTGGTTGTTACATGGGTTGGGGCGCAACGCCTTGGGACAGCGCAACCAGTCTTTATGTCAATACTACAGCAGCTTATTATAAAAACAACATTGTTTATCATGCAGGGAATTTTAATCCGGCAAATTACGCAGCAGTAGGTCAGGTACATTATGTGGGGACAACAAGTATTGCTGCAAACCGTTCATCCGCGGCCCAAACGTTGACTGGTGTCAGCATAGACGGTAACGCAGCAACCATTGGGAGTAAAGGTATTTCCAATATTTGGGCAAGTAAAGACCAACTTGTTAACAGCTCAAATCTAAACCTTGTTTATGAAATTGGGACATACCTCAATACCACAGGGAACGGGACAGGAAACAGCAACTGGCCCGACTCTTACGGGGTCTTAAATGTTTTTGGATACAACAATACCCAGACCTATGGGAATTTCCAACAACATTTCAGTCCTGACGGTACACAAAGGAACCGGATGTTGTTTACTTCGACACCAGGTGCGTGGGGGCCATGGAGGACCATTTGGGACAGCGGCAATTTCAATCCTGCAAATTATGAACCAACTATTTCTATGTTGTCGGTTACAAAGGGCGGGACCGGATTGGGCACAATAGGCACGGCACAACAATGGTTAAGGGTCAACAATGCGGGCACGGCCTTGGAATACGCGACCGCATCCACTGTACCATACACTTCCCATCTTGGGGCCATATTCCATTCGGGGCTGTACGGTTTTTTGCCCACATGGACAACAACGATGGAAGTGGACACCAGCGAGAGGCTGGTTTCCCCAAACGGTGTCATCACCAAAAACGTTCTCCACCTCAGTCCACTTAGCATTGTCAATTGGACGACTTCGGTGGGGAGTTCCGGGGAACTGGAGTTCAAAAATGCATCAGGTGTCAAAAAATTCTCTATCGACCAAAGCGGGAACCTTGTCGCAGCAGGGACTATTACGGCAACCAATTTTATACTTGTCTAATTATGAGGGTACCAGATTCAAATACGTTCAGCTTCAGGGATGTCTGCGTTGCCGTCTATCCAGGGCTTGAATACACTGGAAAGGAGCTTGGGCAGGCTTTTGCGGACGCAAATGGGATTTTTAACAGTGCTTATGTGGGGAACAAGGACAGGTTGGGCAATTTCAGGGATTACGCGCAATACTATTTGGATATCCAAACACAGTCCATGTACTTCCCCCTGGCCGGTGGGGCGCAATACAATATCGTCGATACAGATTACCCATCGCTTGGTTTTTATTGCCCGGACAGCGGATCATGGGTCAATTTGACCTGGTATGGGGGGACACTGGAGGTTTATTGTGCGGAACTCGCCTACGGTTCCCGCTACTCTTCCATATCTATCTATTCCGATTCAACGGTGATCGGTACAATTTATATATCACAAGACAATACACAAGGCAGTTAACAACAATCAATAATTTTTTAATCATGGAAATAGTATCGAAAATGGAAAGGGTAACAACTGCATCGGTGGTAAAGGTGCAAGGGGTGGACGTAAACATCTCGTATGAGCGCATCCTGGGGAAAGCCCCCTTTTCCCTTAGCGCGGGGGCAACAATCCCTGGGGTGGAAGGGGAACAGCCGATGTTTTTAACGGTGACGTTTATGGTGGACAACAAGCAGAAATCGACAAATGCCAATGGCCCAAGGGGATTGGCCGAGTACATCAACCTGGTCACCGAAATTGAGGGTGTGCTGTCGCAGATCGCCATAGAGGAAGGGGGCAAGGCATGAAGGTAACAATGAGACAATGTTTACATTTCAGCAATGCGATGTCCAGCCTTGTGGCCAGGGGAAATTTTGCCTTCAGGTGCGCTTTGGGCAGTGCCATCCTTGAGGCCAAAACAAAAGCCGAGCAGTTCGGGGAAAGGCAGAAACCGGCAAAGGGTATCCAGGAATATGAAAAACAGGTGGAGCTGATCCGGGAAAACTGCACGGTGGAGAAAGATGGAAAAAAAGAGGTGGACATCGACCTTTTCATGCCACAGTTGAAAAAAGCGCAAAGCATCCATGCAAAGGCCATCGAAGCTGCCGAAAAACTGAGGGAGGAGGCCAATCTTGCACTTGACCAGCCGGTCGAGTTCCTGGCAAAACCCATTCCAATTGCCCTTTTGGAGGAGGCGGACAGGGAAGAAAAGTTCGAGCCGGCACTGCTTAGCAAGATCTTGCCATTTTGTGGACAATAAAAAAAAAGGAAGATGAACTTGACACCTTTTGGCGAAACGATAGCGTCGATCATCGTGGCATCGTTGATAACGGCCCTGGGCTGGCTGATCCAATCGCAGATAAAAACGAACAGGGAACTGGCAAAGGCGATTACCGATGCCGTGATGGAATGGAAGGTCGCCATTGAAATGATCAGCCAGCGCGACGAAAAACAGAAAACCGTCTGTGAGCTTTACCGCTCACAAATGGGGGAACGATGCAAATGGATGGACGTCGAGATCCGTGAGATTAAGGACAAAGTAGAAAAAATAACTGAAAAATAAGTGGTTATGACAAAAGTAGAACAACAGGCATCGTTCCTCAAAGATGCGGCACGGCTGGTACTTCAGGCAGAAAAGTTTGGGCTGACAGTGACAGGCGGGGAACTGTTCCGCACACAGGAGCAGCAGGACATCCATTTCAAAAGTGGCAAATCAAAGCTGCGGCACAGTACGCACCAGGACCGGTTGGCCATAGACCTGAACTTCTTCAAAAAGTCTTCTTCCGGATCGTTGGAGCTTACTTACAATAAAGCGGACATCCAACCTTTGGGCGATTGGTGGGAAAAACAAAACCCGCTTAACAAGTGGGGCGGCAACTGGTCTGGTTTTATCGACACGCCGCATTTTCAGCGGAACGAAGTTTAAGAAAGTGTCCTTTCGATTACAAACTGGAGAAAGCATTTTTGTGCCACAGTTCAAATTTATTCATTAAACAATTGGTATGAAAAACTTATTGACCGTTTTTGCCCTTATCGGAATCTTGCTATTGGCCTATGGCCCGCCCCCAATGGAAAAGGCCCTGGCACCGCCTTCCGGGATTGTCCTGGCATCGGACCGCAGTGTCCGGACAGATGTAATTTGCGCCGTCGATGAAACGGCACTTCCGGCAGCCGATTCCCCACAACCATTAAAATGGTTTGACGAGAATTTCTGGCAATCTGTTTCTGGCATACTTCTTGTAATTTATGAGTTCTTGGCTTTAAAGATACCGACGTCAAGGAGCGTTTCCGTTATCGGGAACCTTTACAAGCTCCTGACATGGTTCGTGCCCGATAAGTCAAAACAGGGTGGCCAGTTTTCGATAAGGGACAAATTGTAGTTTTAGTTGATTGGTTAGATGTTTAGTTGGTAAAAGGGAAAGCCCCGGCGGAAGTCGGGGCTTTTTTATGGATTAGATGTTTGTTTTACTCTCAAATGCTCATACAAAAATCGCAATTTGGCCCAAAAATACTGTTGCATCCATAAACACCGATTACATTTTCCACCTTTTATTTAACTTTGTGCAATATTCGTATGATAGAAACATGGTTAAAGAACGATTAAAATGTTCCCCCATTTGTTCCCTAAATATTTGTATATATCTGATTATTAATCCATTAAATGTTAATCATACTATCCTTACAGGGAACTGGCCGCGGAGGGATTTTGAAACGTTTCCGAATTGGTAGTAATGGACTATCCGGTTTTGGAAACCCCGATGAACTTTTAGAATATTCAATACACCATAGGTGTTAATGTATTGTAGAATAAACAATTAACCAATACAACAGAGGCGCAATCAGAAAGTCGTTAAGAGAGCGAATGTTCTATGCGCCGCAAAGCAATGGCAGTTCGATGGCCATAGAATTGGGAAGTACGGAAGCCGAAAAAGGGAGTACGGAAACCGGGAAAATCAAAAATATGGATTGGGCCACAAAGTTTTAAAAGCTGAAGGAGATTTCTATCAAATCTACAAGCAGTTTTACTTTCAGACCAGTAAACCAAACTTAATAAAACTGCTAAGAAATTAATATGCTGTTATATGGTTCGCAATAGTAGAAACATAACGTAGAATTTTCTTTATAGTTAACTTAATTACTTTTTTTCGTAGTATTGAATACAATTACTTGCGTTTGGAGCTTTTGCCTTTTTGTTTAAGAGAATCTCTAAATTCGGCCTCAATCTGTTCGATGGTCGGTAAACTTGATTTTAACTCTTCGGGGAGAATATTGGTAAGATGGTATTCTGAAATACCCATTGGTTTGTTGATGTCGCTCAATGAATATTCTGCCACCACTTTATCTTTGCTTTTGCACAACAGTAGGCCAATAGTCGGTTCATCGTTATTTTGTCGGTATTGTTCATCGATGGCCTTGATGTAGAAGTTCAACTTTCCAACATGTTCAGGTTCGAATTCTGCTTTTTTCAATTCCACAATCACATAACAATGCAACCGGGTCTGGTAGAAAAGCAGGTCGGTTGAGAAATCACGGTTACCCACCCTAATCGGAACTTGATTCCCCATATAGGCAAAACCGGCACCCAGCTCCAATAGAAATTTTGTGATATGTCCGATGAGTTTGCTCTCCAACTCACGCTCATTGAAATCGGAACTCATTGTGAAGAAATCGAATACATATGGGTCTTTTAAGGTTTGTTGTGCCAGATCGGATTGTGGAGCCGGTAGGGTTTTACTGAAATTAGAAATGGCTTTGCCATCACGGTGATAGAGACCTGACTCGATCTGATGCAGAAGAACAGTTCTGCTCCATCCGTGACTTAAGGTATTCGAGATGTAGTATTGAGCTTCCAGAATAGTTTTGCATTTTGAAATGATCGTTATATTGTGGCCCCAAGGTATTCTAAATAGTTGTTCTATTTCCCAGACCGGCAATTGTGCAACAACTTGTTGCACAATTATATTTGGTTGGTTATAAAATAGATACCATTGACGGATATAGATTATATTTCGAAGTGAAAAACCTTGTACCTCTGGAAATGCCTCAATTAAATCAGAACTTAATTGATTAAGGAATTTGCTTCCCCATCTTGTTTTTTCTTGTTTTTCAATAATGTCCGCACCCAATTCCCAGTAGAATTTGAGCAGTTCAGAATTGACTTGTACAGCTGCCTTGATTTGGGTTTGCCGAAACTTTTGTTTCAATTGCAAAATCCAATAGTAATAATCAGGATCGGGGATAATGGATTTCATTTCTGCCTTATTTGTGATTTTTAATTGGCAACAACCATATCGCTAAATTAACGAAAATGGTTACTAATGTTTCGCACATAAAAAAAGTGCTTAAAACATTGTGTTTTAGATAAAAAAAGTAGCATGGAAATTTTGTTAAGACCTTAAAATGTAGTAATTTAAGGGCGAATCCAAAACAATACTGCCATGCTACAGAACAA
>CAIYPA010000453.1 GCA_903927965.1 uncultured Bacteroidia bacterium
ATAGCGACGGGGTTCCACCTCTTCCCATTCCGAACAGAGAAGTTAAGCCCGTCAGCGCCGATGGTACTGCGTAAAGTGGGAGAGTAGGCCGCCGCCAACTTAAACTGGCCCCGTATTCAAAAGAGTACGGGGCTTTTTAATGCCCAAAAAAACTGGCTTGGGGCGAAGGGCATGGAGCTTGGAGTATCCTGGTCTGGAGTAGGGGCTTGGAGAAAGGAAAACGGAATTTTGGGATGTTGATGTCCAAATAACAGTGGTCAAAATCCAACATTGGTCCGGTCAAAGGTTTAAAAACCAATTTTATTATGAATATGACCCTTTATGATGGAATTTTGGGAATACTTCCTGAACTTTCCATCAGGAACCAGAAATTTCCAATTATTTCTATTGAATACTTCCAGTTGCCATCATTTTCTGCAAATTGCAATCTATTTCCATATATGTCAATGTATTTCTATAATTGAAGCCTTTCCGGTATTCTCAACTTTTACCGAATATCCTGAATCATTTTTGATCGAATAAAAGAGATTATTTTTATCCCGTTTCCAATTTAAACCAAACGAACCATTTTCGATAGGCATAACTCCACTGCACTCATTGAGTCCAATATCGGTAAAACGGACAGTTATTTCTTTCTTCAGATAATCTATACTGGAAATACCCAAAATATCGCGATATAAAACATGACCCAGATAAGATGCAAAACCGTGGTCACAACTTGCCTGAGAATCCATGTTTTCCCATAAGGTACCAGTGAGGCGTGCCATATTGTAAAAATAATCCTGTATTTCGTTCAACAACTGACCCTGCAACCCATATTGGGAAAGAATATCCATCCTGAGGTAATTGCCAACAAAGGCATTGGCTCTGAATACATTAGGATAAGTAACTTTATCATTGCGATTTGGGCCAAATTCGTTGGTCAGTTTTTTCCACAATTCCGGATAGGTTTCTGGGGTGGCCACATTGAAAAAGAAGGCATAGTACTGGCAAACCTCTGTCGTATTTTGGGTGACCTCCAATTTTCCTGCACTGTTTCTGACAGCATTGTCCACAAAGAAAGATCCGTTCCATGACTGTTTTTTAATTGCCTCTTTTATTTTTTTGGCTCTTTGGATCCAGTTGTGATTTTTGTAAAGCTCCCCTGCTTTTGCAAGTGCTTCGCTATAAAGCATATTGGTAGGATAATTGACATCCCGAACGAAATCGTTGGCTTTTGACCACTCGACAAATATCCAGCTATCGAGTTTTTCGAGCAAACCATCGCTGTTTTCAAAACGGGGAAAATAAGCAAGCAGTTTTTCAATCCTAGGCTTGAGGCTTGCAACCAATTCAGGGTCGCCACCCCGCTGGGCAAAATCGTTTACCTGAAGGATAAACCAAAGCGACCAGTTGGGAATAAAAACCCCATCGTTGTGATCAGCCGGATAACACATGGGAACCATCCCTTCCGGTAGAAAATCGAAATGGTCAGGCAGTGCGTAATTCTCATAGAAATTACGGGCAACTGTCGATTTACCTGTAAAATCCTTTTCCATGATTGCTGAAAAATAACTATCACACAGCCATCCCGCCCTTTCGCGTGAAGGACAATCGGTGAGGACGTCAACAGCATTTTGACGAAAGGTCTGCCTCGCAGCAGCAAATATTGCATTTAGTTTATCGTTACTGCTTTTGAATGATGTAATGCCATTCTCGGGATAGGCAAATTCACGTAATGAAATATCCCGGAATTGACATTTTCCCTTCAATACAATCACTTTAAGGTATTTAAAGGTGTAAGGTTCGAATGTTTCGATCTTGTAACTTCCAGGTTCTAACTCATAGACGACCTGATTATTGACATCCTGCATCCGCACTTTGGTATTCACATCCCCGTTTGTGAGCATTTCGTCAAAATAAAAAACGACTTTTGAAGTAGCGGCACAACTGATATTGGCCCTGATGAATCCGGTGAGGTTGTTCCTGAAACTGAAAGTTGAAAATTCATTCTCCCCAAGGTCAATCATTTTTTGATAAGGGATTTTCCTGTTGTCCTGTGTCTTGTTCGTGATCTCCTGCATCATTTGCGAGGGCAGATCCACCAGTTCCGATTCGGGATATCCCTTGAATTGTGCGCTGATTTTGGTGAGGGAACGGTCTTTTTTGTATTTTGAAGGAATTTGAAATCCAATGGTACCACGATTACAAACCGAATCAGGAGATACTACTTTGAATTCCGGGAAAAGGATATTCCGTTGCAATACTTTTATGTTGGATTGAACGGAAAGTTTTACCCGGTCGGAAACAGGAATTGAAGCGGTTTTCCATAGGCCTGAGTTTTTACTTAATCGGTAATACTCGGTGAACGGTCGCTGAAAACTGTACCGTTCCACTTTTTGAACCCTTTCAGGAATCTGAAAGGCTGTAAACCCGGCATCCGTGCCGGTTGCCAGTACAATCTGTCCTTCGGCTTCCACCTCAGCCAAAAGAAAAGAGGGTTGGTCCAATGTATAATAGGTGTTTACATTGTATCCTGCCACCTCAATTGCCAGCACATTTTGTCCAGGTTTGACCTTTTTTCCCAGATCATATTCATCAACGCGGAAGAACCCATGAGCTGCACGGGCAGGTCCGTATCCCAGAAATTCCCCATTAAGGAAAATCCGATAAATGGTTGATGCAGTGATTCTTAATTTCACAACTTCTTTGCTAGGCGACTGAAATGTTCCATGAAAACCAAGGTTCAGGTTCATCTCTTTTTCACGACCCGAAGCCCAGACAGGTAAAGCTTTTTTGATCAATGTCTGATCCAAAGACGCACCTGAACATTGGGGAACCTCAGCAAGGAATATCAGGATGCAGAAAAACATGAATGTCGGGATATGCCTTTTACTTTTGGAAAGATGCTGAATTAATTTCATTTGCTGGTCTTTTGTTAATCTGTCGTAAAAGTACGAATTCAATCAGGAGTTCGGCCTGGTTTGAAACAGTTTGCATGATAATAAATTGATCTATTTTTCAGGTCTGATTTCAGGGTAGTTTTCCCAAAAAGTAATCGAATTACAGGATTTAAAGTTTCTTTTCTTATTGAAGTAAGGATTTGAGGTTGACGAACTAATTCTGAATTGTTTTCATTTTGTTAGCTTTTTTCCCTTACGATTATTGCTGTTTTTTCCCTAATTATGCTTTTAAATGATTTTTTCCAGCAGAAGTTCATTTCATGTTGTATCCAAACATTATTTCTATTAATTTTGGATTATTAACTGAAATTGTTGTTTAAAACTTACCTGATATGAAATTCATGACTTTCCTTTTCGTTTTTATCTTGCTGACAAACAGCTTTTTGCTTTTTTCTCAGGTGGCCATTAATACAGATGGCAGCACTCCAAACAATTCGGCGATTCTTGACGTCAAGTCAATCAGCAAAGGCTTGTTACTTCCCAGGATGACCTATTATGAAATGATGGCAATCCAAAATCCAGCAGAGGGGCTGATAATTTATTGTACCAACTGCCGACAGGACGGTAAAGGAGTTTTGTCCATTTTTAATGATGGGAAATGGAATACCCTCACCGCCAATTGTTTGTTGCCATTGGCTCCAAAGGCATTGCCAGCTACGTCATATCTGGTTAAAATCAATTGGAACTGGGAAAGTGACCCCAATGCCACCGGGTACAAATGGAATACAGTCAACGATTATTCCACTGCAACCCAGTTGAATGCTTTAACATCGAAAATGGAAACCGGGCTTGTCTGCAGCACTGAATACACGTGTTATGTTTGGGCTTACAACGACTGTGGAAACTCATTACCAACGACCATGACCCAATCAACTCTGGTTTGCAATTTGCCAACTCTTACAACCACAAATGTTACTGCAATTCTTTCAACCACAGCAACCAGTGGGGGAAGTATTTCCAACATTGGTACTTCCGCTGTAACGGCACGTGGCGTTTGCTGGAGTACGACCACAGGCCCAACCGTCTCCAACAGTAAAACAATCGATGGATCGGGAGCCGGAACGTTTATCAGTAACCTAACTGGCCTTTCAGAAAATACAACCTATTATTTAAAAGCCTATGCTACAAATGGTTCCGGGACAGCTTATGGCAACGAAGTTACTTTTAAAACAACAACTTATCCGGTCTCCGATATTGAGGGCAATGTTTATAAAACTGTAGCCATTGGCACACAGATCTGGATGGCAGAAAACCTAAAAACCACAAAATACCGCAACGGCGTTTCTATTCCACTTGTTACAACCAATGCAAGTTGGGCGGCTTTGACTTCCGGAGCCTATTGCTTGTACAACAACGATGCAGCATCTTTTAAGGCTACCTATGGGGCTTTGTACAATTGGTATGCTGTAACAGACCCCCGCAACATTGCCCCCATGGGATGGCATGTGCCGACCGACGCGGACTGGACAACCTTGATTAATTATCTTGGCAACTTGAGTATAGATGGTAGCAAGATGAAGGAAGCAGGAACAAGCCATTGGTCGGACCCAAATACAGGCGCAACAAACACAAGTGGTTTTACAGGTCTTCCTGGCGGTTACCGCTACTCCAATGATGGTGTTTTCTATTATGTGGGCCTCTATAGCTACTGGTGGAGCAGTACAGAAAACGATACTACCAGTGCATGGCAACGCGGACTATACTATTTGGACTTTAAGGTAACCCGGGATCCCTACGATAAGAAGTACGGTTACTCTGTTCGATTGGTAAAAGACTGATTGTGCAAGGAAACACGGAAGGTGGTTCGATACGTTTTGTGTTTTCTATTTTCAAGATATAGGTCTTCAACGGATTGCCTTGTTTAACAAGGCGCGATCTGTTATGGATAAACAGCGGTCTCACGACGAGACTGGCAAAGTGGAAGGTTCAGAAATGGGACATTTGTTCTGAAGTTGACATAGGAATCAAATATTATCTTTTGTAATTTTGATTTGACAATTGATCTATTCATTTTAAATTTATCCGGAATGAAAATCAAATTCAGCTTACTTACCGCCCTCCTGCTTATCAATATTGATTGTCTTTTTTCGCAGGTGGCCATTAATGCCGATGGCAGCAATCCCAACAATTCGGCAATGCTTGATGTAAAATCAAACAACAAAGGTTTACTGCCTCCCCGGATGACCCATGCTGAGATGAACACAATCCACAATCCTGCCGATGGCCTGATGGTTTATTGCACCGACTGTGGACAGGATGGAAATGGCGTTTTGTCCATTTTTATGGGAGGCGATTGGAAGACATTGATTGCTAATTGTTTAACGCCTTTAGCCCCAACAATAAAACCAAGTATTGTAACGACATCCGGAATTAAATGGGACTGGCAGGGGGTGCCTTATGCAACCGGTTACAAATGGAATACTTCAAACGATTACGGTACGGCAAACCAAATGGATACAGTGACCACAAAAACGGAAACCGGCCTGGCTTGCAATACATCTTACACAAGGTATGTTTGGGCTTACAATTCTTGTGGAAATTCATTACCTTTAACCATGACCCAAACAACCCTTGCATGTTCGGTACCTACCTTAACCACTACCGCTGCCTCTTCTGTTGGATCGGCAACTGCAACAAGCGGCGGATATGTTATTGGTGATGGTGGTTCCCCCGTAACGGCGCGTGGTGTTTGTTGGGGAACTTCCCCAAATCCGACAATAGCCAATTCTAAAACGACTGACGGTACGGGTATGGGCATTTTCGTAAGCAGCATTACAGGTCTTACCGATAATACGACCTATTACCTAAGGGCATATGCAACAAATGGTGGTGGAACAGGTTATGGGACTGAAATCACATTTAAGACGCTGCTATTAATGGACATTCTATTTGTAACAGACATTGATGGAAATATTTACCATAAAGTCACAATAGGCACCCAAACCTGGCTGGTCGAGAACCTGAAAACAACAAAATACCGCAACGGCGATCCGATTGAAAATGTAATCGAAAACGCAGCCTGGAGTAAATTGGTTACTGGTGCCTACTGTTGGTTCAACAACGATGCTGCAACTTACAAGGAAACTTATGGTGCATTGTACAATTGGTACGCAGTTAATGACAGCCGCAACATCGCTCCTACTGGCTGGCATGTGCCAACAGATGCCGAATGGGCCACATTAATCACCTTTCTTGGCGGCGAAAGCGTTGCCGGTGGGAAACTTAAAGAATCCGGAACCACTCATTGGACAAGCCCAAATAGCGCGACCAATAGTACTGGCTTTACTGCCCTTCCAGGTGGTCCCCGATACGACTACGATGGTTCTTTCGGCTTTGTGGGACCCAATGGCTACTGGTGGAGCAGTACGGCAGGCGATGCGACCCTTGCATGGTATCGAAATATCTACTACTATAATACAACTGTCCTCCACAACACCGACGGTAAGAAGAGCGGCTACTCGGTTAGGTGTATAAAAGATTGATTGTGCCAGGAAACACGGGACGTATTTCAATATGTTTTGTGTTTCCTGTTTTCAAGATGGTGTTTTGTTTTGTTTGGCAAGGAACGAGCCTTACAAGATAAGCCAAGGCTTCATATCAAAATGGGCAAATGGGCGGAGCAGGAACAAGCCACAGGCAGGGATTCACGAAAAAATACGATAAATATGGTTGTGGTTTGGGGTTCAAACGATGGCTATTCAGGTTGAAAAACATTGTTAGATTAGGTTTTGAACAGCAATTCACACCTTATTTCTCCCCATTTTTAACCTTAATAGCTTGATGCCAGAGAGATAATCCAACCTTATTTACCCTATTCACATTATATTGTTATTCAATTAAATACATATTGATTGTGTTCCTTGAACTCTTTTTATAATCAAAATTTAACCCTTTCATCCTCCAAATATTTGGGTTAAACTTAATGACCAGTTGAGTGTTGGTCCTGAAAACTCACCCGGTCAATTGTCCTTTGGACTATTTCGGAATTCAAGATTATTTTTTTTATTTTTGATTTGACAATTGATCTCCTCATTATAAATATAGCCGGAATGAAAATCAAATTTTGCTTATTCATCATATTACTGTTTATAAATAGTAGTATGCTTTTTTCACAAGTAGCCATCAACGTTGATAGTAGTAATCCAAACAATTCAGCTATGTTGGATATAAAGTCCAACAACAAAGGGTTATTGCCACCCAGAATGACACATGCGGAGATGAACGGTATCTCAAATCCTGCAGATGGGCTTATCGTTTTTTGCACCGACTGCAGTCAGGACGGTAAGGGTTCTTTGTCAATTTTTTTGAATGGGAACTGGAACTCCGTGAATTTGAATTGTTATGTACCTGTTGCTCCTACAATAAAAAATATTATTACAACATCATCGCGTATTGTTTGGGGTTGGGAAAAGGTTCCTTATGCAACCGGTTATAAATGGAACATTTTGAGTGATTACAGCACTGCAACACAAATGGATACTGTAATCACAAAGACTGAAACGGGGTTAACTTGCAACACCGAATATAAACGGTACGTTTGGGCATTTAATACATGTGGAAATTCATTGCCATTGATCCTGACCGGTACAACGTTGACTTGTTCAATACCAATCCTTTCTACGACAGTTGCTTCTGCCATTTCTTCAACTACCGCGACCAGTGGTGGCAGTATAAGTGCGGATGGTGATGCTTTGATTACGGCGAAGGGTGTATGCTGGGCTACCACCCAAAATCCCACCATTGCAAACTCAAAGACCATCGATGGAGCGGGGGCAGCGACTTTTTCCAGCAGCCTCACCGGATTGCTTCCAAACACAATGTATTATGTAAAGGCTTATGCCACAAATGGTATTGGAACAGCTTATGGAAACCAGATAACCCTAACCACGTCAATAGGGACTCCAATCCTTACTACGAATGCTGCCTCTTCCATTGGCACAACCACTGCGACCAGTGGCGGCACAATAACCACGGATGGGGGAGCAAAGATAACTGCGAAAGGTGTATGCTGGGCAACCACCCAGAACCCCACAACTGCCAATACCAAGACCAATGATGGTACAGGGGCAGTTTCGTTTACTAGTAGCCTCTCAGGTTTGCTCCCCGGTACGACCTATTACGTAAAAGCCTATGCAACAAATAGTCTCGGTACAGCCTATGGTAATCAGGTGAACTTGACCACACATCCGGATGCACCGGTGCTCACGACTACAAACCCCTATGACATCACTACTCAAACTGCCACAAGTGGCGGCAACATTACAAGCGATGGAGGCATGGCAATTACAGCAAGAGGAGTATGTTGGGCTACAACTCCGAATCCAACTACTTCCAATTATCATACGACCGATGGGACAGGTTCAGGCACTTTTACGAGCAACCTTACAAATCTATTTTCCAGAACGACCTATTATCTCAGGGCTTATGCGACAAATTTTGTTGCAACCTCCTATGGTAATGAAGTTTCCTTTATTCCGGGTACGTTAACAGATATTGATGGCAATTTGTATTCTTTCGTTGAAATTGGCACCCAAACCTGGATGGCAGAAAATCTCAAAACTACCAAATACCGCAATGGAGAACCGATACCCAATATCACAATAAATTCAAGCTGGATGGCTTTGGTCACAGGTGCTTATAGCTGGTACAACAATGATGCTGCAACCTATTTGGACACTTACGGAGCCTTGTACAATTGGTATGCAGTAGTTGACAGCCGCAACATAGCACCCGCTGGATGGCATGTGCCGACAGATGCCGAATGGACCACCTTGACAGATTATCTTGATGGCGAATTAATGGCAGGTTTAAAACTTAAGGAAAGTGGCAACACGAATTGGGCGGTGGCACTACCAAAATCAGATCCGACCAATAGCAGTCGTTTTACTGCCCTTCCTGGTGGTTTCCGTTTCTACTATAATGGCACATTCAACGACCTGCACTTCTCCGGATCTTGGTGGTGCAAAACTGTGTACGATACAAGTAAAGCATATTACCGTAGACTCAATTATCAAGACTACAAGGTTCTCCGCAACACTACCAATAAGGAGTCCGGATTCTCTGTCAGGTGCGTGAAGGATTGATTGTGCCAGGAAACACTGAACGTGTTTCGACACGTTCAGTGTTTGCTGTTTTCAAGATGGTGGGCTGTAATTGTTTGCATTGTCTGATAAGGAATGAGCTGTTATAGATAAACTGAGGCCTCACAACAAAACGGGCAAAGCGACAGGTGCAGAAATGGGCCACTGGTATGGAGTATCGTGTAAACATGTTAAATCGCTTATTTACAAAATCAGACTTTTACCCTTGTTGCCATTCAAGGGATCTGGTATAACATATTGATAGGATGAGTGTTGATTCACTGAAAACACACTCGGTCACTTGTCTTAAAGTTAAATTTGCTTAAAAATTTGATCTTTTCATTGAAAACAATCTCCCACCGAGCCAACAGATGAACTAAGAATTTATTTTTTCATGGTATTTTTGAGCAACTGATTTTTCTCTTTTGCGTTTTTACCGTTTAGTGGAATAACAATTTTGCCACAAGTGATCCAATGGCCTGCCAAAGCTCCAGCGCCAGTTATCCCTCCAAAAATAAGCGGGGCTTCAATTAACATCCCCCAGTTCTTATCATCGGCCGATTTGATCATCGAACCCGCAACGATTGTACCGATTAACGTTCCACCCAGCATCCCAATCAGTTGGCCGGTCATATGCCTTGTTTTGTTCCGGACCTGCAACTCCGATATTTTGTCCCATTGATAACTTTTTTCCAATGATCGAAATAGTAATGAACCATTTGAGTAAGTTGCTAAAATAGAATCATTTGAAAAAGCATAATTTCCTTTTGAGACATTCATGCCGCCAGAAGTCCTTAACCAAACTTCATAGCGTTGTCCAAAACAGGCGTGAGTTGCTGTAAACCCAAGAATAACCAAGATTAGCGTTTTCATTGCCAAAGAGTCTAAATTTTACTTTTTAAATCCTTAAATTTCATATGTTGGACATCAATAAAATTGCAGATGAATCCAATGTTAAAGTTATACAATTCAATCATATAAGGATTTTTTTTATAAAACTATTAACTTTTATTTTTTAGTGTGACACGTTTTGGCATTGTAGAACCTTACCTTTGACCGAAATAGCTGTACAATAATGAGAAACATTTGTAAGGATATCTTATTTGGCGTGGCGGTTGGCGACGCCTTGGGTGTCCCTGTGGAATTCAAAGACCGGCAAACCATTGCAATGAACCCGGTTACGGATATGATCGGATATGGAACACACCAGCAGCCTCCGGGAACGTGGTCGGATGACAGTTCCCTTTCGTTCTGTCTTGCCGAATCGTTGTGTGATGGATACAACCTGGACGACATCTCTTCTAAATTTGTCGGATGGTTGTATAAAGGGCATTGGACACCGCATGGCGAAGTTTTTGACATTGGCAATACGACCCGTAACGCAATAAACAACCTTAAAAATGGGAGTCAACCTACCCTAGCCGGTGAAACTGGCGATTACTCCAATGGGAACGGTTCGTTGATGAGGATATTGCCACTCCTGCCGCATCTTGTTCATCTTAGTTTTGAGGAACGTTATCAGATCATCAGTGATGTTTCTTCGATTACGCACCGTCATCCAAGATCAATCCTGGGATGTATCGTATTCATCGAATATGCTTTAAACCTGCTCCACCAGGATTCACTTTTAAGTTTACGGAAATTAAGTTTAGATTTCCATAACCATCTTGAGAAGTATCCCGAACTGGGAAAGGAGGCCCACCATTATCACAGATTATTGGGTTGTATGACAAATGAAGAATACGATTCATTAAAAATTTCCGATCCACAGGCATATGAATCCATTGATTTCATGGAAGCATCAATCCCTTCAATTTCAAGTGCAAGTCTTGACAACATTAGGTCAGGCGGTTACATTGTCGATACCCTTGAGGCAAGCATCTGGTGCCTGATCAATTCAAAAAATTATAAAGAAGCGGTTCTACTCGCCGTAAATTTGGGGGGCGATACGGATACGACCGGGGCTGTTACAGGTGGGTTGGCTGCACTTTGTTATGGATTTGAATCTATCCCTGAAAATTGGGTAAACCAACTTGCCAGAGTGGATGATATTGTGGAGCTGTCCGGAAGATTTTACAAATATTATATGAGCATAAACTTTTAACATTAAAACTAATTATCATGAAAGGATTTTCATTTTCGTGGAAGCGTTTAATCGGCGTTACAAGTGTCAAACAGACCATTGCCCGGCAAACAGGCATACCAACTTCAAAACAAGGTATTGAAAGAAAAATTGGTGGTGCAGTAATCAAAGCCTTGTTTGGTAAAGGGAAATGAAGCCAATCTGCAACTCCTATTACTTATTCATTCACAATCTCCTGAATAAATCAATGCCCTAAATAGTAAGTCAAACATACAGATTAGCGAATTAAAAAATTTCTATATTTGTACACTTTTTTAAAAGGAGTTTTTAAAGCGCTATGAGTAACAAATTCAGGGAGTACAAGGAGTTTGACCTTTCCAAAATTAATAAGGATGTTCTCAAAATATGGGAAGAAAACGACACGTTTCATCAATCCATTTCGATACGTGCCGGAAGGCCAACCTTTGTTTTTTACGAAGGACCTCCCTCCGCGAATGGTTTACCGGGCATCCACCATGTTGTTTCAAGGGCAATTAAAGATATTTTCTGCCGTTACAAAACCCAGCAGGGATTTCTGGTAAAACGCAAAGCCGGATGGGATACCCATGGGCTTCCTGTTGAACTTGCCGTCGAAAAATTATTGGGCATTACCAAAGAGGACATTGGTAAAACCATCTCTGTTGCCGATTTTAACAACGTCTGTCGGAAAGAGGTGATGAAATATACCAAACAGTGGGAAGACCTTACCCGCCAGATGGGCTATTGGGTCAATATGGACGATCCCTATGTCACTTATGATAGCCGTTATATCGAAACTTTGTGGTGGCTGCTGAAAGACATTTACAAGAAAAACCTTCTATATAAGGGATATTCGATACAACCGTATTCGCCGGCTGCAGGTACAGGGTTAAGTTCCCATGAGTTGAATCAGCCCGGTTGCTACCGCGATGTGAAAGATACCACATGTATTGCACAATTCAAGGTGGTGAAGGATCTCAAGTCGGAATTGTTGTTTGGTGGCGTCGAAAATGATCTTTTCATTCTTGCCTGGACAACCACGCCATGGACATTACCTTCCAATACAGCTTTGGCAGTTGGGGCACATATCCGGTATGTCAAAGTCAAAACATTTAATCCATATACTTCGGAACCAGTCAATGTCATTTTGGCTAAGGATCTGTTCAGAAATTATTTCCCCGAAAAAAATGATGGGTTGTCTTTTGAAGAATACAAAGGGGACAGCAAAAATATCCCCTACGAAGTTCTTGACGAATATGCTGGATCACAATTAGTTGGGTTGAATTATGAACAGTTGATTCCCTGGGTGAAACCGATGGGCGATGCATTCAGGGTCATTGCCGGTGATTTTGTGACAACTGAGGATGGGACTGGAATTGTTCACATTGCCCCAACATTTGGAGCCGATGACGACCGTGTTGCCAAACAAACAGGAATCGCACCGCTTATGCTGATCGACAAGGAGGGAAAAAACCAACCAATGGTTGATCGACAGGGACGGTTCTTCCGAATTGGTGACCTTTCTGAGGAATTTGTCTCTCAAAATATTAATGTTCAGTTATATAGCGAATATGCTGGAAGGTTTGTCAAAAATGCTTTTGATGATACCCTTACTGACGACGATTCTACACTTGACATTGATCTGTCGGTAATGTTGAAAAAGGAAAACCGTGCGTTCAGGGTGGAAAAGCACGTCCACAACTACCCGCATTGCTGGAGGACCGACAAACCGATCCTTTATTACCCGCTCGATTCGTGGTTTATCCGCACCACAGCCGTGCGCGACCAGATGATTGCTTTAAACAAAACGATCAACTGGAAACCTCAGTCAACCGGAACCGGTCGTTTTGGGAACTGGCTTGAGAACCTTGTGGATTGGAACCTATCCCGTTCGCGCTTCTGGGGCACACCCCTTCCAATCTGGCGCACCGAAGACAGGACTGAGGAGATTTGCATCGGATCGGCAGAGGAGCTTATAAACGAAATCAATAAATCGGTGGCTGCCGGTGTGATGGAATCCAATCCATTCAAGGATTTTATCGTGGGTGATTTTTCAAAGGAAAATTACGAAAAAATAGATTTTCACCGTCCCTATGTGGATGATGTGGTCCTCGTTTCCTCAAAAGGATCAAAGATGTTCCGCGAAACCGACCTGATCGATGTCTGGTTCGATTCGGGGTCTATGCCTTTTGCCCAGGTCCACTATCCTTTTGAGTGCCTCCCCCCAACCCCCTCCCAAGGAGGAGTAGAAGGAGATCAAAAATATCGATCTGAAAGTGTCGGGGATGGGGCTTCTTTTCCTTTCCCTGCCGATTATATTGCCGAAGGGGTTGACCAGACACGAGGCTGGTTCTTTACTCTCCATGCCATTTCAACAATGGTGAAAGATTCCATTTCGTATAAAAATATTATTTCCAATGGGTTGGTTCTGGATGCCAATGGGAATAAGATGTCGAAACGTTTGGGCAATACAGTCGATCCGTTTGAAACCATCGAAAAATATGGTTCCGATCCGTTGCGTTGGTACATGATCACCAACTCCCAGCCGTGGGACAACCTGAAATTTGATATTGCTGGTGTAGAAGAGGTTCGCCGTAAATTTTTCGGTACTCTTTACAATACCTACAATTTCTTTGCATTGTATGCCAATGTCGATGGATTCACGTTTAAAGAAGAATTGGTTGCCGATGAATTGCGCCCCGAACTTGACCGCTGGATTCTGTCGTTGTTGAACAGTCTGATCAAAGAGGTCACTGAAGCTTTTGAGACTTACGAACCAACACGTGCCGGAAGGGCAATTTCAGAGTTTGTTACTGAAAATCTATCCAATTGGTATGTTCGTTTGAGCAGGAAAAGGTTCTGGGGCGGTGAATATGATAAAGATAAAGTCTCAGCCTATCAGGCACTCTATACCTGTCTTGAAACTGTCGCAAAATTGGCAGCACCCATTGCTCCATTTTATACTGATTTGTTATATAGCGACTTAAATAAAGTAAGTGGCCTGGATACTTCGACATCGGTGCATTTGACCATGTTCCCGAAAGCCGATGAAAGACTGATCAATGTGGAACTTGAAGAGCGGATGGACATCGCCCAAAAGGTATGTTCCATGATCCTGGGACTTAGGCGGAAGGAGAAAATTAAAGTGCGCCAACCGCTTGCAAGGATCATTGTCCCTGTTCTCAACGAGAACTTCCGCAAACAGTTCGAAGCGGTGGAAAGCATCATCCTTACAGAAGTAAATGTGAAGAAGGTTGATTATCTTACTGATTCAGAGGGGGTTATTAAGAAGAAGATAAAGGCCAATTTCAAAATACTCGGCCCAAAATATGGAAAACTCATGAAATCTGTTTCTGGTTTAATCGGAAATATGAGCCAATCGGAGATTTCTGCTTTTGAAAGGACCGGTTCTTTTGATTCCACATTTGATGGCTCCCCTGTGACGTTGTCCCTTGAAGATGTCGAGATCCAATCGGAGGATATCCCGGGACTTCAGGTGGCAAGTGAAGGGGCAATTACGGTCGCCCTCGATATTTCAGTTACCCCGGAGTTGCGTCTTGAAGGTATTGCAAGGGAATTCGTGAACCGCATTCAAAATTTGCGGAAAGAGAGCGATTTTCAAGTGACCGATAAGATTATCCTGCGCATTGTTGGTCATCCTGAACTTCAGGAAGCAATGGCAAAATATAGTGAGTATATTGGCCATCAAACACTTGCCTCAAAGGTTATTATTGTTGGTTATTTACCGGAAGGAATCGGGAAGCTTGTCGAAATAGAAAAAGGGATTGAGACTTACATACAGGTGGAAAAGGACAATCTTTATGATTGAACTTTTTGGACGGTAAATCATTATAATACAAAAGAATAGATGGAGCCTAAATATATTATTTTTACATTAAACAGTTGATGTTATGAGCGAGAAAACACGATATTCGGATGAAGAACTTGTAGAGTTCAAGGAGTTGATCCAGGAAAAACTGATCAAAGCACGTCAGGATTATGAATTGTACAAGAATGCCATTACCCATGGTGATGGGAACGGGACAGAGGATACTTCGCCAACCTTCAAAGTGTTGGAAGAGGGTGCTGCTACATTGTCGAAAGAGGAAGCTGGAAAACTTGCCCAGCGTCAGTTGAAGTTTATCCAATATTTGGAAGCTGCCCTTGTACGCATCGAAAACAAAACGTATGGAATCTGCCGTGAGACCGGAAAGTTGATTTCGAAAGAGAGGCTTCGGGCTGTTCCACATGCTACCTTGTCGATTGACGCAAAGAACAATCAACGTTAACTGATTTACTCTTTAAAGGAATACACTATTCCTTTAAATTATTGAGCATTCGGGGGTTATACTATCCCCCGTTTTTTTATTTTCAAACCAAATTTATATGAGTTCAAAGTCAAAGTCTATCCTGATCATATTTCTTATTCTATTTTTTGACCAGGCACTTAAAATCTGGATTAAAACCAATTTAATGCTTGGAGATGAGATCGTTATCGCTAAGAATTGGTTCATTCTCCATTTTGTTGAGAACAATGGGATGGCTTTTGGGCTTGAGTTTGGAAACAGTATTGGAAAATACTTTTTGAGTGTTTTCAGGATTTTGGCAGTCGGTGCAATTGGATGGTACATTTCCAAATTGTGGAAAAAAGAGGTGCCATTTGGTGTAATTTTTTGTTTCTCATTGATTTTGGCTGGAGCCATCGGAAATATTCTCGACAGTGCTTTTTATGGATTGATATTTAACGATAGCTATGGGCGGATTGCGACCCTTTTCCCACAAGGGGGTGGATATGCTGGCTTCCTTCAGGGAAGGGTGGTCGATATGTTTTATTTTCCTTTAATATCAACTACTTATCCGTCATGGGTCCCTTTCTTTGGCGGTGAAAGTTTTGTTTTTTTCCGCCCCGTGTTTAATATCGCCGACTCATCCATCACAATAGGAATTATTTCGATCCTGGTCTTTTATCGGAAATTCTTTGACGAAAAACAACCACTTGTCGAATCCCAACCAGTTGAAATTTCTTCTACTGGTGATGAGACTATAAAGGATCAGTAACTTTCGTTTTTTTAATGATGATTAAAGTAGCCTAATAAAGGTTAAAGCATTAAACTTTATTGATCTGTTGGAGGTTTAATTGTATATTTTTACCATCTCAATTTGAAAAATTTATGCCATGAAAAATATCAAGTTTATATGCGCATTTTTAGTTTTGGCTGTTCTGTTGGCAAATTGTAAAAAATCAGATATTGTAACAGTTACAACCCCTATTACTACAAAACCGATTGTTGTCCCAGACGCTAACGAAATCAATAAATTTGTTTACAATGGATTGAAAGACTATTATTTATGGGTGGATAAAGTACCTTCTTTCACTGCCCAGAAATACCTGATCAAGGATTCTTTAAATTATTTTCTCAACACATATACCGATCCAGCAAAGCTCTTCAATAACTTGTTATATACCTCGCTCGACAAATGGTCGTTTATTGTGGATGATTCCCAAACCATTACAAACTGGATTCAGGGCATCTCGGAAACGATGGGTTTTGATTTCATGTTGAGCTACATCGGATCAACCAATAACCTGTTCGGATTTGTAAGGTATGTCTATAAGGGATCGCCTGCCGAGAAGGCTGGAATGAAAAGAGGAGATCTTTTTATGCAAATAAATGATACACAATTGACTGTTTCAAATTATCAGACATTATTATTTACAAACCTCACTTATAAAATGTCATTTGCGAGCATTACAACGGTCAATTCGACAAATTACATCGACCTGAATGGAAAATCGGTTACGATGACTGCCATTACAATGCAGGAGAATCCAATCCTCCTTGATACAATCCTGAATGTTAACAATTTAAAAGTGGGTTATTTGGTTTATAACGCTTTTAATGCAGATTTTGACCTTCAATTAAACAACGTATTTGGCAAATTTAAAACAGCTGGTATCGACAGGCTTGTCCTGGATTTACGTTACAATGGTGGAGGATCTGTGCAAACTTCAGTCTATCTCGCCAGTATGATTTATAGTACATCAAAAACCAAAATATTTTTTAAGCGGCAATACAACACTGGATTACAGGATTATTTTGTCTATACTGAGGGGGCAGCCTCATTGGCTCAGAGCTTTACTGATTCAATAACCACATCCACTCCCAAAGCTAAGATCAACTCGCTTAATTTGAATAAATTGTATGTGATCACTTCCTCAAACACTGCCTCGGCAAGCGAATTGTTGATCAATGGGCTTGAACCTTACATTGATGTTGTCAATATTGGTTCTAACAGTGCCGGAAAGTATGTAGCCTCAGCAACCATCAAGGATTGGGATGCAAATGGGGTCGTAAATCCGAACCATAAGTGGGCCATGCAACCGATCATCGTCAAGATGACCAATTCTTTGGGTGTGTCCGATTTTGTGAATGGCTTGGTTCCTGATGTAACGGTTAAAGAAGATATTGCCAATTTATTGCCTTTTGCCGACCAGAACGAATCCTTGTTTAAATCAGTCATCAGCAATTTAAAAGGTGCAACCGTTCTACCTGTTGAATCCAAATCAGCAAAATTGGGGCTGATCGACTTGTATGACTCGCAGGACCACAAACCATTTGCAAAACAAATGTATGTATCTCCATTATTGGATATTCACAAAAATTAGTTTCTTTGTAAGGATTATAATTTTCAAAACAACTAAAAATTAAGTTTATGAAGAAATTATTGCTGATAATTGTCGTGTTGATTTTTTCCGCCAACCTGTTCGCCCAAAGCGCAGATGATATTACTGGAATTTGGTGGAATGCAGAAAAGACCTCGAAAATCAAGGTCGAATTGAAGGATGGGAAATACATTGGTACGGTTGTCTATATCATTCCAGAAAAATATGTCAATGGTGCTCCTGCCCTTGATGACCTTAATCCGAATGTTGCACTTAGAAGTCGTTCGAGGCTCAATCTTCAGATATTGAGCGGTTTGGTCTATAATGCAAGCGATAAGGAATGGGCTAAGGGACAGATTTATGATCCGACTTCAGGAAAAACCTATGATTGTTATGCATGGCTCGAAGGAAAGGAGACCCTCCAATTAAAAGGTTTTGTGGCTGGCATCCGTATGTTGGGCAAAAAATCGGCCTGGACAAGGACTACACTATAAGCGGGGGGCTGAGAGCAGGGAGCTTGGTGCATGGAGCAGCGATAACGGAGGACGGAAACTGGGGAAGGTGCTTATTTCTGGATAATTCGGGAAAAGCAGGTGACCTTCAATATGTTTCAACAGCCTGAATCCGTTTCAAATACAATGCCCTGAATAGTACAAACAGAATAATAAGGCTTACGATAACCATAAAGGAACTTCCGTCAGAGGAGGTTCCTGTTTTTTCGATACCATCACCAATCAATTCTTTGTTCATTAAATAATAGGCAATTACAGCAATTGCATTGTTTGTAAAATGGGCGACGATTGGCAACCATAACGTCCCACTCCATTCGAGCATATACCCAAACATGGCACCAAGCAGCAACCGGGGTAAAAATCCGAAAAATTGCAGGTGTATCGCACTGAATATTGCAGCGGAAATCCAGATTGCAGCGTGAGCATTTCGTGTTATCTTCTTGAATAATTGTTGGACAATCCCCCTGAACAGCAACTCTTCACCGATCGCAGGAAGGACGGCAACCATCACCAAATTGATCAAAAGTATTTTTATAGATGTATCTGAAAGAAAGGCTGTTGTAATTTTACTGGCTTGATTTTCTGTATTTTGCATCCAAACTTCCACGCCATGAAGCCAACCTGGAAGGCTTAATTGTGAATTAAGTTCAGTCAGCCAGTTGATTAATGGATTAGAAAAGAAAATGATGGCCACAACAAACAATAAACTTATAATATCTGGCCTTTTTTGACACCTCAGAAATAGTGCAGGGTATGGATCCAGGAACCAGGCAATAATAAAAGGAGGTATTATGAAGACCCCGATGGCCTGGAAAATCTGGAAAAACTTTAGCAATGAGATGGTTTCAGGTTTTGAAAGGTCCTGCATCACTGTTTCCAATTGTGATGGGTTCACGCCGTAAAACAGCCATCCAAGTGCAACGCTTAGGATCATCGCTGCCAATCCGCAAATTAAAATCACCAAAAGTGAAAAGACCAGTTGGTTCGAAGGTTTTGATTCGCGAATTGATTGTCGGTACATTTGTTTTTTTCTGCAAAGGTAATAATCCTGACTGAACTTGAAGTAGAAAAGTCCCACACTACAAACCGGCATGATTTCCTATCTTTGCAATTGATTTTAAAATGAAAAATGTGAGAATTGGTAATCTGGAATTAGGGGAATTGCCATTGTTTCTGGCCCCCATGGAAGATGTAACGTATAAGTCGTTCCGGTATATGTGCAAAACCTTTGGTGCCGATGTGATGTACACTGAGTTTATTTCGTCTGAAGCACTGATTAGGGATGTACAAAAGACGAAAAAGAAAATGACCATTTTCGATTTCGACCGTCCGGTTGCCATCCAGATTTACGGTTCAAATATAGAATCCATGATTGGTGCTGCCAAAGTTGCAGAAGAGGCTCAACCTGACTTTATCGACATCAATTTCGGTTGCCCGATGAAAAAAATTGCCAATAAAGGAGCTGGAGCTGGTTTATTGCGTGATCTTCCTAAGATGGTCAAAATGGCGGAGGAGGTTGTCAAAGCGGTAAAACTGCCCGTTACTGCCAAGACCAGATTGGGTTGGGACCACAACGATATGCCAATTGTAGATGTTGCAGAGCGTTTGCAGGACGTAGGTATTCAGGCACTTGCAATTCATGGGCGTACACGAAGCCAACTTTATACCGGCGAAGCCGATTGGTCGTTGATTGCAGAAGTAAAGAAAAACCCAAGGATGAGTATTCCTATAATTGGAAACGGGGATATCAATGGCCCTATAAAAGCAAGAGCTTTCCTGGAACAATCGGGAGTTGATGCCTTGATGATCGGACGTGGCGCAATTGGTCGTCCGTGGATTTTTCGTGATGTGCGGCATTTCCTTGAAACAGGGGAATTGTTGTTGCCACCGATTGTGCCAGAAGTGGTGGCAAATGTAAAAGAACAGCTTCAACAGTCATTAACATGGAAGGACGAACCGAAAAGGGCAATCCTTGAAATGAGACGTCATTTTGCGCGGTACTTTCCAAACTTAAGGGATTTCCGTGACTTGCGAGTCCAATTGTTGCAATCCCTTGAGGTTGATGAAGTGATCAGTATTCTCGATGTTATTGCCGGAAAGTATGCCAATGAAAGGGTGGATTATACCAATATCGGACTTAAATAATGGAAAACTTTGCAAAGTATTCCAAGTATTATACAGACGAGTCATTTTGGAAGAAGATGAGCCGGTTTGCAGCCAAAGCTGGTGTTAAGGTGGCATATATTGCACTGCTTCTGTATTATGTGCTTATGGACGATGCAATTGCACTGAAATTGAAGGTTACAATTGTTGCAGCTTTGGGTTATTTCATCTTTCCGATTGATCTGATTCCTGATTTCGCCCCAATCATCGGTTTTACAGATGATTTCAGTGTATTGATGGTGGCCTATTCGATTGTAAAAGGGGAAATAAACGATTCCCATAGGCAGAAGGCACATAAAACTTTGGGTGAATGGTTTAAAGGTATTGATGAACTTCAATTGCATGATATTGAAAATGGGAGGGACGTATAACACCACTTGTTCAAGAAATGATGGCTTGTTTGGAGCTTCTGATTTTCAATGGTAAGCTGCTGGCTGCTGGCAACTTGGAGTGCCAGCAGCTTAAGAAATTGACGCTTCTTTGCTGATAGCTGCCTCTTGTATTGTCCAGAAATAGTTTGTATCTTCATCCCGGTATAAGCAAAATTATATCAGCTTATTGATTTGTAAAGCTTTGGTTGTCAATTCAAATTTCAGGGCATATGTCAAAAGAATTCGTCAGTTGTATTATGCACATTGTAGTTGGGACTTACCGGCAAAAAAACTTTTTGACTGCCGATATCCGGACCCATTTGATGAATTATCTTTCTGCTGTGGCTAAGTCGAAAGGTACAAGGTTAATTGCTTTGGGTGGCACTGATAACCATATCCATTTTCTACTTGCGATCCCTTCCAAATTGGCGATCGAATCTGCGATTATTCCATTAAAGCAAAGCTCAACAACATGGTTACGACAAAATTATGAACAGCTCCGTTCGTTTAGCTGGGACAGTGGTTTTGCGGGTTTTTCGATTAGCCGTTCACAACTCGATAACACGTTGCTGTATATTCAGAACCAGGAGCAATACCATTGGAAAAAGAGTTTTCAGGATGAGTACAAGGAATTCTTGACCTTCCACCATTTACCTTTTAACGAAACCACGCTGTTTGATGAATAATTCTTATTTTTGCGATCAAATCAATTCATATAAAACACATTCACATGAAAATTTCGGGAATACTTTTGGCTTTTTTGTTTGTTGTTTCAATGGCTGTATCGACCAACGCAGCCGACAAGGGATATAAGAAAATACTTGGCGTATGGGAATTTTCCGCCCCAACTGCCCCAACTCCCTACGATAGTGGCTTGTTAACACTAAAGGAGGTTGATCAAAAACTGGTGGCTGAGTTTACAATTCAGGGTCAGGCGATGGCTGTTCCCCAGACTGCATTTGAAAAGGACGCGCTAACCTTAAATTTTGAAGTGGAAAATAACCCCATTATGCTTAAACTGATACTTAAAGATGGCATATTGGAAGGGAAAACCGATTCTCCGAACGGACCTGTAACAGTAACGGCAAAACCACAAAAAAAATAGGAAGTGCTTTTAACTTTCAATTATCAACACATTGATTATATTATAAATAGAAAGGGCTGCGAATAATTCCGCAGCCCTTTCTATTTTTGTTATTCTCAATGCGACAGCCAATTGCATTTGAAGCCCGTTCTCCGGTTTGCCTTCTCCATGCTCCAGTTTCATTCCTTCATTCCTCTGAAGGGAGATGGGAATGGAGACTGGAAATCGGGGCTTCAGCTTCGCTCAGCCACCGTGACGCAGAAAGCGATTTGACAATACCAAATTGGAATATAAATTTCTGATCAAGGCTTTTCCGTAGGAATAATTATCAATAGAAAACGGATTACGAATACATGAACCTTTTAATGCTCCTTTTCGGTGTTTTCACAAATTCTTCGGGATGGATCTCAAATTTTGATACGTTCATATAGGAAGGCAACAAGGCATTGATCTCTTTGAGGTGTTGACTGTAAAGATTTTGCAGCTCATCAGCTGTCATTCTATGAGAAGCTACCGCATCGGGGTCGGGATAGATCAGGACCACGAGTTTTTCGTCACGATGGACAACCAACGATTCCCCAACGGCCAGTTTATTGTCGAAATAAGCCTCCAACTCTTCGGGATAGATGTTCTTTCCATTTGCACCAAGGATCAGGCTTTTGCTGCGCCCTTTTATAAAAATATTCCCTTCACGGTCAATGATTCCAAGGTCACCCGAGTGGAGCCAGCCATCGGCATCCAATATTTCGCGAGTTGCTTTTTCATTCTTATAATAACCCAGCATCACATTATCACCACGAATGATGATTTCACCCACAATATTTTGTGGATCAGGAGAATCGATTTTCAACTCAAGTGTATCTACAGATTTACCGGCAGATCCGAATTTTAACTTTGTCGATGGCGTATAACTGATCAATGGACCACACTCGGTCATTCCATAACCGACGGAATAAGGGAACTGCATTTTTCGGAAAAACGTTTCCACCTCGTTGTTGAATGGGGCTCCTCCGATTACAATTTCGTGGAATTGTCCGCCAAATGACTCGGTCAATTTTGCTTTTATCTTGGAATACAATATATTGCGGATACCTGGAATGGTCAACAGTGCCTTTACAATTGGTTTGCAAATCTGTGGAAGGATTTGCTTCCTGTATATTTTCTCGATCACCAATGGTACTGAAAGCACCAATGCTGGTTTGATCTCCTTAAAAGCCTGGATGATCACCTGTGGAGAGGGGGTTTTTGTAAGGATCGTAATGTGGCACCCGATACTGAACGGGAACAAGAATTCAAAAGCACAACCATAGGTATGCGCAAGCGGTAGGAATGAAACAATCGAATCTCCCGGTTTGAGCGGCATATTGTTCTGCGCAAAACGGATATTTGCTGTCAAACTATTGTGCGACAACATCACACCCTTTGAAAATCCGGTAGTACCTGAGGTATAGCTAATTACCGCCAATTGGTCATTTGAAACAGTTGGAAACCCAAAGTTTCCCGAAACCAGCCCGTCCGGGTATTTTTCAACAAATTCCAAGTCAACCGATTTCAAGGAATCTGCAACACTTTCGTTGACTGTATAAATTGGGGTATAATTGTTCAATGAAATAACGGCTTTAAGCAAAGGCAACTTCTGAATATCCAGCTCCTGGAACAGGTTGTCGGCACTCAGAAGAAGCACCGAATCGGAATGGTTGATAATGTAATGGAGGTCTTCCTTTTTGAAGTCAGGCAATATGGGAACAATAACTGCCCCATAGGTAACAACAGAAAGGTAACCGATACACCAGCGAGCTGAATTCTTACCCAGCAAGGCAACTTTGTCGCCCGGCTTAAGCCCAACATTCTCAAACATCAGGTGCAATTTCAAAATCTGTTGTGCAACTTCCAAATAGGTAAAACTCCCACCTTTGTAATCGGAAAGTGCTGACAATCCCTGGTTCTTTTTAAGGCTCTCTTCAATGTACCCGATCAAACGTTCGCTTAACATATCTTTCTATTTTCTGTTTGGTACAACAAAGTAAATCAAATTTGAAGTTTGATCATCTTTCAACTGAGAAAAAAATATAAGGGGAAAGTTGTACTAAAATTTGTTGTTCTTGAAATACGCCATACCCAAGGCACTTGAAATCAATACACTTTCCGAATCAGTAATATTTAAGGTATAAGAGCCTATCTTGCTGTTTCTTGAAATTTCAAGCCTGGCTTTGGCACTTCCGTTCGAGGCTTCAAGTATCTCGATCCCAAGCATCTCTGCAAATCTATCTTTTTTAAGGAATTCTTTGATATCCATAAGTTTATAAGAAGTCCGTTAGTTGAACAAAAGGAATTTTATTTCTTGTTCAATTTCTAATTTGAGATCCTTTTTAAAGGCAAGAAATATCCTTTAATACAATTGATGTTGCGAATACAAATTTGAATATGATCTTTTTCTTTAAAGCCGGCATTGGGATATAGATATTCACCTTCCCAAAATACTCCACGGACAGAATCAAATTCCAGCTCATTTTCTTTCACCAAGGAAGTATGTAAAGTTTCGATAACAGCACAATCGAGTTCTCGTTGAAGTAGGTCTTGTGTTATCCCAACATTATTAGGCATTAACGTTTGGGATGACTCAAGTAAAGTCCTTAACATCTCATAGCCTTGTTTAACCAAGGCAAGGTTTTTATAATCAAGAAGGTCAAGACAATATCCCAAATCTATAATTGCCCCAATTACTGAAGGTTTTTTGATTACGCTTCCCGGCCTTTTAGACAATTCAATAGCCCATTCTAATGCCCTACTTGGACTATTATCCCAAAAATAGACCCCATGGCCTAACCAATCATAAGAATTTTTGCTTTGTTCTAGTTCTGTTTTACCCTTAATGACTGATTTTACGATACTTTCATCGGTTCCATGAAAACCAAGGACTAAACCTGTTCGAGAGGTATACATAAATGTTTGTAATTTGCCCGTAGATCACCTTTTTTTGTAACAACACCAACCTTTATCAAAAACTCTTTCGATGCTTTTTGATTTGTTTCCATTGTCTTCCTGTATTTCTCAAGCTTTTCTATTAAAGCTGAGATTTTATTGTCATCCATAATCCAAACATTTTGCACAAAGATATTGATTTTTTGATTAAAAAATCTCCTTTTCAAAAGCAGCAATTAAGTTTCCTGATATACTTACTTCGGAGGCATGAGCAGGTAAATTTCCTCTCTCAAACCAGCCAGCTTCCCGAATTTCCTTTTCATCGATAACGATTTTCTGGGTATCGTCGGCTTCAGCTGTAAAACCCAGCATTAGCGAACCGGAGAATGGCCAGGGCTGGCTTTTATAATATTTCAGGTTCCAAATATCCAATCCAACTTCCTCTTTTACTTCCCTTACTACAGTTTCTTCGATTGATTCCCCGACATCGACATAACCGGCAATGAGTGCATAGAAATCACCCTTATAGTTTTTGCCTTTTGCCAGCAATATTCTGTTATTACATGTAATGGCGACAATAACGGCAGGTGATATTTTGGGAAAGATCATCAGGTTACAATTGGGACATATTGCCGCCCTTTCATCTTTTTTCAATTCCGTTTTGGAACCACATCTTCCACAATACCGATTGCAATTGTGCCAGGTCATCAGTTGATGGCCCACTGATCCAATCCATGCCAACTCCTTGTTTTTCAGGTTCCGCAAAATAAAGATATCGTGGAATTCAAATGAACCCTGATTAAAAGGTAATTCAACCAGTCCAAAACAACGAATTGAATTGATCGAAAACAAATAAACCGGCTTTTCGATGTTTTCATTAAAATCCCTTTTCCTCGGAATTTCAAAATCATCACCCGATTGTTTTAACAACACCTGATTTTCGCTGTAACACAACAAAAAATCTTCATCACCCATTTCATGGCCATGATAATAGGTGCTGTCGAAAATGTGTGGACTTATCTCATTTAACATGGATATACTTTCATGGCCCTATAACAAAAGGTCTTTATTGAAGGGTTTATCATTCAACAATCCGGTTACTTCATCTTTAAGCTTTGGTAAATTATTGATCACAATACTCCAAATCAAATCGTCGGAAATATTATCGTAACCATGAATTATCCTATTGCGGGTACCAATAATCTTTTCAGCATTGTTGAGCTTGAAATTTTTATCCTTTCTAAGAATTCGATTAACAGCCTCTCCGATTATCTCCAGATCACGCTCTATCGCCCTTTTGGTTTTTATATCAGTTAAGTATTCCCCAAAAATCCTTGGTTTATTGTCAAAGTAACTGTCAATCTCATTGATCGATTGCAAAATATCGTAAAGCCAGGTTTTAATTTCATTGTCCATAAATCAGTTGTTTTGATGAGTCAATATTTTGCCTCAGATATGGATTTCTTACAGCTTTATCTTCAATTAAATCAACTTCTCTTTCGAGCAAAGTCTCCAGTGATTTTTTTAGATCAAAGTAATTGTCTGCATAATCATATAAATCTACCCCTTCAAAGTCCACCAAAAAATCAATGTCACTTGTTTTTTTAAATTTTCCAGTCAGAACTGAACCAAATACAAATAATCTTGTCACCTTATGTTCGTTACATAAAGCTCTGATCCCATCAATATTTTTGTCAATCATCTTCATTTCCCAAAAATACAAACTTTTTTTATCATGCTGATAAGATGTCGGATGTCAATTGTTGACTTGAATTATGCACAACGTCTTCAGAAGGTTGATGGGCGTTTCCCTGCACTGGAAAAGGACGTAATGTTAATGTCCGCTACGTTCTATCTTATTTTTACAATTCCTTATCGAGTGTTATTTTGCTTTCCCCAAAAGTCTTTGATACCTAATCCATTGTATTCCTAAAATAATAGTCAAGAATACCAAAATAATTCCAACTGGTTTCCTGTCAGACCAAAGCCATGTAATTTGATCAATTTTGAACGTAAAAGCCAATGAGAAGAGTCCGCACATTATTGTTGTGGACATAAACAGATTTCTTTTTTTCATTTTTTTTTGTTTTAAAGTGAAATGCAAAGATCGGCTGTTTAATTAATCTAGCAAGGTTGAAAGAGGTTGAGAAAGGGTTGAAAAAGAGTTGATTTTATTAGATAAAACTTGTTCTACAGCTAATTTATCTGGTTTTTATACTTTCTCAATTGCTTACGGGTGTCTATCCCGAGTGTTTTATAAATTTTGTTTATATGTGTTTTCAGCGTACTTAATTCAATTGACAATTCATTCATAATTTCTTTATTCGATTTACCATTTACGATTAAATCAAATACCTGTTTTTGTCTTACCGACAATTCTTCCAAATGATTGTCAGTATTAGGCTTGTCCGTTTCTATTTCATTTTTAATACCTTCTATTAAACTCCTGGTCTTATTTTTTTCAATTTGTATCCAAGTTAATGCTATTAAAATTAACATAACAACCAAAACTACAGCAATATAAGTGTAGTTGCTCCAAAGCCATACTGTTTGAAAATTTGTAAAACGAAAACTAATTGTTAAACAGAGAAGAAATATTGCAATAATTTCCAATATCTTCTGATATCGGAACAGTAAGTCAGCAAAATAGTTAATAATTTTCATACCAAAATACGTCTCCCTTACAAAAAATTCTTATCTAAATATTCCTGAAATTTATCTTTATATTGTTCACTGACAGGTATATACACTTTGCCAAAAATAATGCGGCTCCGCTCAATCGTATCGATCTTGTCGAGGTTGATAATAAACGAACGGTGGACCCGCATAAACTTATCCTCGGGGAGCTTCAGTTCAAGCGATTTTACCGAGTTCAACGACATTACCGGTTTGTCGTCGGTGGTCGTAAAGACCTTGATGTAATCTTTTAAACCTTCGATATAAAGGATATCGTTGAAATTGATCCGCCTGATTTTGTATTCCGATTTCAGGAACAGGAACTGGTTATTTGCCTCAACTGTTGGCAATGAATTGATTTCCAATTCAACCTGCTTCCTGGCCTTCCCGGCAGCTTTTAAAAACTCTTCGTAGCTGAACGGTTTTAACAAATAGTCGATGGCATTCAGTTTATAGCCTTCCAGGGCATACTTCTCGTAAGCAGTCGTAAAAACAATTTTAGGTGCATCCTCCAAACTTCTGGTAAACTCGATTCCCGTAAGGTCGGGCATCTGAATGTCCACAAAAATCAGGTCAACCACATGGTCCGAAAGAAAATCGATGGCATCCAGTGGATTGTCGAACGCACCTTCCATTTCAAGAAAAGGGGTTTTGATTATATAATCTGATACAAGTTTTAGCGCAAGTGGCTCATCATCAATAGCTATTGTTTTCAGTTTCATTTGCGGTTTATTAGCTTTTACAAGTCTGAAATATTCACACCTGTTGTTTCATTTTTTGGATCTGTAATTCCACCTTAAAAACGGTTTCGGTGCGGTCAATCGTCAAGTGGTGCTTGCCGGGAAACAACAATCCGAGCCGTTTTTTCACATTTTCGAGTCCAATGCCACTGTGCTGTAAATCGCCGGTCTGACTGCTTTTCCCGATACTGTTTTCGGTGACAAAACGGATTTCTTCGTTCACGAGCTCCATCCCTATTCTGATGAAAGACTTTTCGCGCGAATTGATCCCATGTTTAAAAGCATTTTCGATAAAAGGGATAAAAAGAAGTGGAGGAACCGAAAAGTCGGAAAATTTTTCAGGGAAACTAATCTCAAGGCCTACACGTGGACTTAGCCGTAACTTCATCAAATCGATGTAGTTGTGCATAAAACTGATTTCGTTGCTCATCAATGTCTCGCCTTGTTCCGATTCGTAAAGCAGGTAGCGCATCAGCTTCGACAATTTCAGGACCGATTCCTGGGCAGTTGCCCCATCAATTCCAATCAGCGAATAAATGTTGTTCAGCGTATTAAAAAAGAAATGTGGCGAGACCTGATTTTTCAGGAATGCAAGCTCGGAATGAAGCTTCTCTTTCTCCAATTCCTTTCGTTTTTTTTCATTTTGCGCAAGCTTATTGGTTACGCTGAGGCCTAATGCAAAGCCAGTCAGCAAGATAGATGATGAAAAGAACCCAATGACCTGAAATTGTTTAATTGGAGGTTTTGGAGCATTTTGGTTGGGTGACATCTTTTTCATGATCTCCTCGATCTGCCGGTCATGTTCCTTATCCTCAAAATACTGATTGTTAACGATATCGAAAGTAAAATACAGAATGAAGATTGTTGCCGCTGCGGCCAGAACATACCACCCTTTTTTTTCAAGAAGAAATAACCGCGGAACCAGGGCAAGGTAATTCAGGTAAAAAATCACACCATAAATCGCAATGTATAAATAGGACCTGTACAAGCCTTTTGTATTCCCATCACCATAGGTATGCGAGATATATTGAGGGATGATAATGATGATGATCCATGCAACGACATGAAGCAAAATCTGGATCTCACGATTGGTTAATAATGGCTTTTTCATGTATTTAATTTTCAAGAAGCTGATTATTTTCTGTATTTGGCAACCCTTTCATCTTTGATGGTCCCACCCCAATTCAAACCGAAAGCAAAATCATAGGCATTGCCTTCTGAGTCAACATAGCATTTCATATCACGTGGAACATCTTCAAATTGCTCCTCAACGGTTTTCATATCAGCCGGCATCTGGAATGGCAACAATGCCGATGGCTCAGTCGCTCCCGTTATTAGATCCATAATTGCCTGGTCCTGAACACCCATATGGACAAGAATCGCATCAGCCTGTTTTTCGATTTCTGAAAAAACAAGGGGATTCGCAATTTTCACAACCACTATGACCGGATTTTTGCCCATTTTGCTTTTGGTTTCAGTAACTGCCTTCATGTCGTTAAAATTCGAGGTCAAAACCGATTTTCCTTTGTAGGTCCTGTCGGTGAAACGCTCGAACGGGCTTCCGCCTGCAAGACTTGTTTTCCTTGCAAAATCAGCTTTATAAGGTCCGTATTGCAAACTAATTGGCACATAACCATTTCCACTGTTCTTAACATCGTCTTGCGAATAGCCTACACCACTTTTGGGACTATCGATGCAAACCAATGCAAAATCAGCTTCTGAAGGATTTTCTACCAATTGGAAATATTTCTTCGCCACTTCAGGATTGACTGCGTCTTTCCAGCTTTCAGGTGTTTCTACCCCAAACCAATTTTTACCACCTGGCACAAATTTTTTGGGAATATAGACTTTAAGCTGTTTTTGAACCGGTAGCGTTTTGGCCTTGTTCTTTAACATGACGACTGAGCGCAACTGTGCCTGGTAACCCGCTTTCATAAATTCGGGATTACCTACAGTTTTTTCTGTTTGCGCCACATCAAGGTAAGGGTTTTCAAACAATCCGACCCTGAAAACATTGCGCAGCAAACGTACTGCCGACAGTTCAAACCTTTTGCGCATCGGTCCTTCACCATATTTTGCAACACCCATCTTGTAAGCCGCTATCACGGGTCCCATTTCGTTGTTGCCCCCAAACTGGTCAACTCCTGCTTCGATGGCTTTAAAATGGCGCTCGGCTTCGGTCATTTTTTCGACTCCCCAGCATTTTCCCTGGAACTGATAGACATTCTGAGCATCTTTTGTGATCATCCAATCGGTGCAGACTACGCCATCGTATCCATATTTGCCGCGAAGAAGATCGGTAATCAAGTATTTATTGTAACTATTTCCCACGTTTTCGTGGTTCACGGTATCTTGATTGTAAGATATAGTATAATAAGGCATTACAGCCGAAGCCATCGAAGTGCCACCTTCCAGTTTCATGGCCCCTTCGGTGAATGGTTTGAGATGGTCGCTCAGATTTTTTCCGGGATAAACGGCATAAGCCCCATATCCAAAATGGCCATCGCGTCCACCCTCTTCAGGTCCACCGCCAGGCCAATGTTTGATCATTGCGTTTACACTTTTATATCCCCATCCGCCTACAATCATTGCATCACCGGTAGAGGTCTGGAAACCATCGACATAAGCCCTCGCCATATCGGTGGTCAAGTTGGGGTCTTCGCCCATTGTACTGTCGAAACGGCTCCAACGTGGTTCGGTCCCCAAATCAATCTGAGGGGAAAGTGCAGTCGTGATCCCCAAAGCGCGGTATTCGGTTGCGGCGATTTCACCAAATTGTTTCATCAATTTAGGATCAAATGAAGCTGCAATACCCAAAGTCCCAGGCCACATCGAAATTTTGCCACCGGCACCGGCATTGAATTCTGCATATGAATCACTGCCATGTCGTGGGTCGGAGCTGTTGTTCGCCGGAATACCAAAACCGATCCCTTCAACCAAAACCTGTGCATTGTTGTTCCATTGGGCTGCAATCGCCGGATTCTTGACCGAAGTGATCAGGACGTGCCGCAGGTTATCGTCGGTCAGGAATTTCTTTTGCTGATCGGAAAGATCGCTTGCATTTGCCCCACTTTCAGCATAAGGTTTTCCATTGTATGTCCCGCCGAATTGCCCCTGCGCTGCAGCAGGGATCGCCTGGTGCGCACTGTAAAGCATCAATCCTGCAATTTGTTCGACCGATAATTTTGAAGCAAGGTCCTTTGCACGCTCTTCAACAGGCAAACGCCAATCTTCATAACGGTCCAGCTGGCCGTTCTTGTTCAAGTCCTTAAATGCCAATTGGTCAACAGTCAGTATTTTAATTCCTGATACAGGGGAATACCCAAGTTTCTGGCCTCCTTCATTATGGATCAGCTTAAAGGTTCCTTTATCCTCTTCGGTCCATTTGGAAGAGCATCCGATATACAAAACTATGATTAAGCAATAGCCTAATAATCTGATATATACGTTAGTTTTCATTATTTGAAAAATATTTAAGGATTGAGAATTTGAATTCGTAAGAAAAAGAAAAAGTCTGCCCCGGTAAACAAAAACAAAGCCGGGGCAAACATACTACAAAACTTACTAATTACTCACACACTACTCATATCTTAAAGCATCAATTGGGTTCAAACTTGCTGCTTTGCGTGCAGGATACCAACCGAAGAAGATCCCTATTGCAGAGCAAACAAAGAACGACATCACTACCGATAAAGTTGTAATCACCACTGGCCAGTTCATGATAGAAGCCATGACTTTGGAAGCAATAAATCCGAACGAAATTCCGATAATCCCTCCAAAAACACTCAATAAAATCGATTCGATCAGGAACTGTAAGAGAATGTCGCTTCCACGTCCGCCAACCGACAACCTTAGGCCGATCTCGCGGGTCCTCTCAGTAACAGAGACATACATGATGTTCATGATCCCGATCCCACCAACAAGTAAGGATATACCCGATATCGCACCCAACAACAGAGTCAGGATATTGCTGATCGAACTGAATGTTTGTACCATTTCGGCTTGCGACCTGACCTGAAAATCATCTTCGTCGGTTGCCTTCAATTTATGGCTGGCCCTGAGCGAAGCCGTAAGTTGCTCAATCGCTACCGAGTTTTGGTCCTCACTTGCAGCGGATGCCGCAATACTCTGGATATGGGTAATGGCGAGGATCCGCTTCTGCACTGTTGTGAAAGGTGCCATAATCAGGTCATCCTGGTCCTGTCCCATCCCATTTTCACCTTTTTCTCCCAAAACACCGATAATCAGAAGGGGAATGTTTTTAAACCGTACGGTTTGACCGATAGGATCACTTTTACCAAAAAGGTTTTCAACAATGGTTTGACCAACGAGGCACACTTTTGCGTAAGTTTGGATCTCGAGATCCGTGAAAGTCCTACCTTTGCCTAATGTATATTTTTTGATGTTGAAATATTTGTTGTTGACCCCATAAATAGAGGTTGGCCAGTTTTGATTGCCAACAACAGCCTGTCCGCTTGAACGGACTTCGGGAGAAACATCGCTGATTGCAGGACAATCTTTCACGATCGCATCAATATCGGCCAGTTTCATGCTTTTGGCATCACTGTTCCCCATACGTACGCCCCCTTTTTGTTCCGCTCCTGGCATTGCAAAAATCAGGTTTGTCCCCATACTTGACATTGTCTCCTGGATACTTTTCTTTGAACCATTTCCGATGGCCAGCATCACGATCACAGAAGCGACTCCGATGATGATCCCCAACATGGTAAGGAATGCCCTGAACTTATTCCTCTTGAGTGCGTTCAAGGCTATTTTTACTGAATTTACATAGTTCATGATCTTCTTTTTTAACGGTTAAACGAGTTCTTCAATAGGAAGAGCCTTCAATAACTCCGCAGCGTTGTTACGATTGGTAACCAATTCTTCGCGGATGATATGACCATCACGGAAAACAACCTGACGGGTCATGAACTTTGCAATGTCCGGCTCGTGGGTCACAAAAACAATGGTTTTCCCTTTTGAATTAAGGTCCTGAAGAAGTGCCATGATTTCGTAAGATGTCCGGGTATCAAGGTTACCTGTTGCTTCGTCTGCAAGGATAACCACCGGGTCGTTGACCAATGAGCGGGCAATGGCTACACGTTGCTGTTGTCCACCAGATAACTGATTGGGCATGTGGTGCATACGGTCCGTAAGTCCCACGGCTTCCAATGCTGCTTCAGCGCGTTCGCGGCGTTCCTTCGATTTTATTTTCGAATTATAGTAGAGCGGAAGTTCAACGTTTTCGAGTGCTGAAGTCCGGGACAACAGGTTATAGGACTGAAAAACAAACCCTAACTTGATATTCCGCAAATTGGCTAGTTCGTTTTTCGACAGTTCACCCATGCTGATCCCGTCGAGGAAGTAGGTTCCGGAGGTTGGTTTATCGAGACAACCTAGGATGTTGAGCATTGTCGATTTCCCTGAACCGCTGGTTCCCATGATGGCCACAAATTCGCCTTGCTGAATCTTGAGGTTAACTCCCCTCAAAGCATGGACAGTGATATCCCCGATATAGAAATCCTTTTTTAAAAGGTTAACTTCTATAATTGTCTTTTTCATACCTGATATTTTTTTTTAATTGTCGTATGGAATAGCAATGATACTTTATTCCTGTTTTGGTTGGTGAAATCCCAACCAGGACTATTTCAAGGTTGTGGTGGACCTGATTGTTGTTTACTTGTTGTTGGAGTCGTCTTGCGGTTGCTTCCCGGCCTTTGGGGCATAAACGGGCTCTTGGCAGCCGTAGCCGCTTTTACCTGATCAGCTGTCGCTGCAGTCATCGAAACAACAACTTCGTCACCTTCCTTTAACCCCGACAACACCTCGTAATGGATTTCGTCGGTTACACCAACCTGAACTTTTTGCGGATGAACATTGGGGCCGTTCTTTATCCAGACTGTTTTATCCGAAGTTTCAGAGGCCGAGCCCTGAGAAACCGGAGCGCCCATCATTGGGGCTGGTTCGCCCATCCCGGGTGCCGATGCTTGTGGGTTTCCACCTGCAAGGGTTTGATTGTAAGTAGCTAAAGCTGCTTCGTCAGGTGTAAATTGGATCGCTTTTGAAGGAACCACAACTACGTCCTTTCTTTCAGTTGTGAAGAAATTTGCATTGGCGGTCATACCAGGCATCAGAATTTTGTCTGGATTTGGTGCATTAATGACCACTGTATAAGTGATTACGTTTGCAGATGAAACGGGTTGCAACCTGATTTCGGTTACGGTTCCGTCAAATTTTTTCAGAGGATACGCATCAACTGTGAACTCAACACGCTGTCCGTTGCTTATTTTGCCTATGTCAGCCTCGTCAACTTTGGCTTCAACCCTCATTTGGGTAAGGTCGTTGGCAATAGTAAACAAGGTTGGTGTGTTGAAACTTGCGGCTACAGTCTGCCCTTCGTCAACGGCGCGGTTCAGGATGATCCCATCGATGGGTGAAAAGATCCTTGCATAAGCCAGGTTGATCTTGTTTTTTGAATATTGGGATTGTGCATTCTTCAAATTTCCTACCGCATTGCTGTAATTGTATTCTGCAAGGTCGAAATCAGACTGTGCAATTAATTTTTTGGATATCAGAACTTTATACCTTTCATAAGTTGCTTTCTGGTATTTGACCTGCGCTTCAGCCTGGTCAACAGCCGATTTGGACTGGTCGAGCTGGGCAAGCAATGGTGTTTCGTCCAACTGGGCAAGCAATTGTCCCTTTTTGACCTGGGTATTAAAGTCAACATAAAGCTTTTCGATTACACCCGAAACCTGGGTACCCACACTTACTGTCTTAATGGCTTCCAAAGTACCTGTGGCTGTAACGGTATTGGAGATTGTCCCCCTTCCGACTTTCGCCGTCTCAAATGAGATGGTTTTTTCTGTACTGCGTGTCATCCTGAAAGCAAAGAAGATAACTGCCAGTATCACTAAAGCTGCAGCGGCATACAAATATTTCTTTTTCATGGTATTATATTATTTCTATTTATTTCAACGTATTCTAACTATTTCAATCTATTTCTAAATATTTCTATTCTATTTCTTTTGTTTACAATGCCAACGGTATTCCTTTATAAAAATCGACCACTTTATAGCTGAAAATCAGTTTGAATTTCGATTGCAGCAACTTACTTTCAGAGGTGATCAGGTTCGTTTTCTGGATCAGGAAGTCTGCCGAATTGAGCAAACCAACCTTGAGTTTTTCATCGGTCACATCGTACGACTCTTTACTCGACTGCATCTGTTCGATACTTGCAGCGTAACCCGATTTTGCAGTTTCCACATCAACACATGCCTGCTCGATCTCTTTCCTTAACTGGTTTTTTGTATTGATAAAAGTGAGTTCAGCATCTGAAATCCCAATCTTGGCCAATGAAATACTGGTTTTCAATTGCTTTTTCTGGAAGATCGGAATCGACATCGAGATCCCAATGGCAGGGTTGACCTTATTTTGCAACTGCGTAAAATATCCGGTTCCGGTAGTAAGGCTTGAAAAACCGCTCGACAGGCCTGTGCTCATCGAAATACTTGGCATCCGGTCGGCCTGGGCAATTTTTACGTCATATTCGGCACTTTGCTTGTTGAGCTCGGCATTTTTGATTTCGGGTTTTATTCCAAGAGCAAGATTGTAAATTGCCTGTACATCAGGACGATCCGTATTGACCAATAAGCTGTCGATGTTCGGCGAACTGATTGCAAAATTGTTATCCACAGGCAATTCCATCAACTGCATCAAAGTTACGTTCGACATCGCATATTGGCTCTGCGCGGTGGCAAGGGTTGACTTTTCGTTGGCAAGTTCCGATTTGATCTGCAAATAATCCGACATCGAAATGGCACTTAAATCAAACCGTTCCTTGGCAAGGGTCAATTGTTGCGTTGTTGCCTCGATTTGCTTTTCTGCATTGGTAACGCTCTCTTTTGCATAAAGTACTTGTAAATAAGCATTGAGGATATTCAACCCAACCGATTCCTTCACCGATTCGGAGTAATATTTGCCACTTTCAAAATTGAGTTCGGCTTGTTTGATCTTGTTGCTCAGCTTTTCACCGTTGAACAAGGAGACATTTGAACTCAACGAATAATTGGTGTTGTTGGAACCGTTGCTGCTACCATAACTGCCGGTTGTTGCATCGAAACCCTTGTACCAGTTAAAATTTTCCTGAACCGAAGCGTTCACCGAAGGGAGGCGGTTAGCCTGTGCCTGTATTGCATTCAACTGATTCCTGTCGTTGGTCAGGTCAGCTTTCTTCACCTGGATGTTTTGACCCAAAGCATATTTGATACACTCTTCCACTGTCCAGATCTTCCCCTGGGCCTTTGCCGAAAATCCGGTGACCAGCAGAAGGAGGGAGATGATTAAGTAACTTGTTTTAATTCGTTTCATAACTTCAATTGCTATTTTGACCCAAAACTAATCCTGCGTTGGTCCGGTTAAAAATGCAATAGACGTTCAGGCAGTTTTTATAGACGAATGGGGGGATTTTGATCTTACAGGAGTCAGAAAAGCTGTGACAATTTTATATCCATGCCGGTCAAAACCGTATTTTTCACGAATGGAAATAGTATTTTTGTGTAACTTATTTAAAGCAATGCGAAGATACTTTAATACAACAGGTTTTTGCCGACCGGAATGGCACTACATGGTGGATCCGACCAGGGGGTTGGTCAACGACATTTATGCACTGATTGAAAAGAGCCAATATTTTTTGCTTCATGCCCCACGCCAATCAGGCAAGACCACTTTGTTGCACGCCATAACCCGTCGGATCAATTCAGAAGGGAAATATATTGCCGTAACCTTTTCGATGGAAAATGCCGGATACCGGAGTATAACGGTTGAAAAAGCAATGAGTATATCAATTGATAGCTTGTTCCGTACCTCTAAACAATTTTTATCGGATGAGGAATTACCCTCAATGCCAGACTTGTATTCTGAAAGCGAAAACCTGTTGTTTAGATACTTATCAGATTGGTCCCATCAACAATCCAAGCCAATTGTTCTTTTTATTGATGAAATTGATTCAATTTTTGATGATAAAATGGTGGCCACTCTCCGACAGTTGCGCAATGGATTTCAGTTACGGCCAAAGGATTTTCCAACATCGGTTGCATTGATCGGTTTGCGCGACATCAGGGAATACAAGAATAAAGTTAAAGAGATGGACGGCCAAATGGGCAGCGGTTCGCCTTTCAACATCAAGGCCGAATCGTTTTCGCTGAAGAATTTTACAAAAGATCAAATCACCCAATTGTTCCAACAATATACTGATGATACGGGACAACAATTTTCGGAAAGTGTTGTTGAGCTTATCCATACCTATACAGGCGGTCAGCCCTGGCTTGTGAATGCAGTTGCCAATGAGATCGTTGCCAAGATATTGGCAAATGATGCTTCGTTGGAAATAACGACTGAAATTGTGGAAACTGCGGTTGAAAACCTGATTCTTCGCCGCGATACCCATTTGGACAGCTTAATGGACAAACTTACAGAAACAAGGGTCAGGAATATTGTCCAAAACGTTATCAGCGGCGAACCGTTCTTCGAAGAAACTTTTAATGATGATCTTCAATATACAATTGATTTAGGGATAGTTACAAATTCTGCCTCCGGGATCGTTATCGCGAACAGAATATACTCGGAGATTATCCCGCGTGTTCTGAGCAGCGGGGCGCAGGAGTCGATGAAACCTGTTGTTGACCCATTGTGGTTCGTTCACAATAACAAGTTGGACATGGACCTGTTGTTGAAGGAGTTCCAGCAATTTTACCGCGAAAATGCCGAAAGCTGGATCGACCGTTTCAGTTACAAGGAATGTGGACACCAGTTGCTCCTGATGGCTTTTTTGCAGCGCATCATCAATGGTGGTGGGCAGATAGACAGGGAAATGGCCTTGGGCAGGGGCAGGACCGATTTGTTGATTCACTTTTCCGGTGAAAGGTTTGTGCTGGAACTCAAGGTCAAAAACCAGAATTACACACAGGAAAAATCGTGCATCCAACTTTCACGTTATTTGGATACGGTTGGATTAAGTTCGGGTTACCTCATCGTTTTTGAATCAGCACCTTCCTCTGAACTATCGTGGGAACAGCGCATCAAATGGCACGAAGTTGAATTTGAATGGCAGGGCAAAAACCGGAAGATCACGGTTGTTGAAATGTGATTTTTTCATCGGACAGATCTGTCTTTAAAGTAAGGTATGCGAGACTCACTTAAAAGACAAAGATTAACAAAAAAATAATTTCCCTTTTTATGTTTTGTAAAATTTATGATTAATTTTACAAAAGTATATATGATGACAATCAGGTCTATTCAGTAAATTTTAGGAGCTAAGGATGATTTTGTCAGGGGTATATATACGTTAGGCACAAGTTGAAAAAACCGCTCCGAACAAACGGATAAATAGTTTAATTTTGGACTGTAATTAATGGATGAATATGATAGCAATGAAATACAAAAGTGAATTTATTGGAGAGACTCTTGGGACATTTATTTTAG
>CAIYPA010000454.1 GCA_903927965.1 uncultured Bacteroidia bacterium
ACAAAGGTAGCATTACAAAAATTATGGGCGGTCTAAACGCCTATACCAGGAAAAGAATTTTAATACAGCTTTGGATTTTTATACAAAGGCATACAAATTACAAATTTCGTTTCAATTGGTCAGGGAAAAATTAATTGAATTAAAACAACAGTTAAATACCGAAATGACAAATAACAGGCAATTGCAGGAAAGTTTTGGTTATGATAGAAATTATTCAAACGGTTACAAGAACAAAGCTGATAATTGTCAACGGCTTATCGATCTGATTAACAATCTAATAAGCAAAATATAATTTCAGATACCATGGCAAAATCATTTTTATTGTCAATTATGCTGACATTTTTATTTTTATCAAATGGTCAAGCCCAAACATTTCAATCGGTATTTGAAGAAGGGAAGAAATTATATAATAACGAAAATTACTATGCTGCTTTCCAGCGTTTTAATGCTGCAAAAGATTTTGCCCGTGTCAATCAGGATCCCACAAATGAAAAGATTGCCATTGATTGGTTGAATAGGGCCATCGATGGAATCCAGGGACAAAAGCAAAGGGCGGAATATGAAAAGCAAAATGCCCAATCCATTGCGCTTGTCGCCAATGCCCGCGAGCAATTGATCAAGAACCCCACTTATGCAATGCGTTTAGCAGAGCTGGCTTTAAAAAAAAATCACGCCTGGCCGCCTGCCCCTGCCATATTGCGCATACTTTGCGAAGCTTTTTACCAACGTGATACCCATAAACTTTATAAAAACCTTCTACATAAAGGGGAAGTAAACATTGCGGTTTTCTCTCCGGATGGCAGTAAAATCGTTACGGCTTCCACGGACAAATCTGCCAAAATTTGGGATGCCTCGACCGGTAATGAACTCGCCTCGCTTAATGGACATACTGAGGGAGTCAACTCTGTGCAATTCTCTCCCGATGGCAGTAAAGTTGTGACTACTTCCTGGGATAAATCTGCCAGAATTTGGGATAGCTACACTGGTAAAGAAATCGCTTCGCTTTACGGAGGAAATACAGATGCAGTATGGTCTGTGCAATTCTCCCCCGATGGCAGTAAAATTGTTACTGCTTCGGGCAGATCAACCAAAATTTGGGATACTTCGACCGGTGCAGCAATCGCTTCTCTTATCGGACATACCTCAATTGTCATCTCAGCACAATTCTCGCCAGATGGCAATACGATTGTTACTGCTTCAGCTGACAAATCTGCCAAAATTTGGGATGTCTCGAACGGTAAGGAACTCGCTTCGCTTAATGGACATACTGATGGGGTCAACTCTGCACAATTTTCGCCTGATGGCAGTAAAATCGTTACTGCTTCCAATGATAAATCCGCCAAAATTTGGGATAGTTCCACTGGTAAAAAAATCGCTTCCCTTGAAGGACATACCGATTGGTTAAATTCTGCACAATTCTCGATTGATGGCAGTAAAATAGTTACTTGTTCTGGTGACAAATCCGCCAAAATTTGGGATGCCTCAACTGGTGCAGCAATCGCTTCGCTTAATGGACATTCCAAAGCCGTAAGGTCAGCACAATTCTCTCCAGATGGTAATGAAATTGTTACTTGCTCAGATGACAAATCTGCCAGAATTTGGGATAGCTGTTCCGGTAAAGAAATCGCTTTGCTTAACGGACATACTGATTGTGTCAACTCAGCCAAATTCTCTCCAGATGGCAGTAAAATTGTTACAGCTTCAGATGACAAATCTGCCAAAATTTGGGGAATCTCATCTAGTGCAGCAATCGCTACCCTTATCGGCTATACAAAGTCTATAAATACCGTGCAATTCTCATCTGATGGCAGTAAAATTGTTTCTTCTTCAGGTGACAAATCTGCCAAAATTTGGGATAGCTCCACAGGTAGAGAAATCGCTTCACTTAACGGACATACCTCTACTGTGAACTCTGCGGAATTCTCTCCCAATGGCAGTAAAATTGTTACTTCTTCAGGTGACAAATCTGCCAAAATTTGGGATAGCTCCACTGGTAGAGAAATTGCTTCGCTTAACGGACATAAATCTATAGTGAACTCAGCGAAATTCTCTCTCGATGGCAGTAAAATTGTTACTTCTTCGGGTGACAAATCTGCCAAAATTTGGGATGCCTCAACAGGTAAAGAAATCGCTACACTTAGTGGACATGCCGACGGTGTCCTCTATGCCCAATTCTCCTCTGATGGCAATAAAAATGTTACTGTTTATTTTAACAATTTTGCCAAAATTTGGGATACCTCAACAGGTAAAGAAATCGCTACGCTTAATGGATATACCGACGGTGTCCTCTATGCCCAATTCTCCTCTGATGGCAGTAAAAATGTTACTGTATATTTTAACAATTCCGCCAAGATTTGGGATACCTCAACAGGTAAAGAAATCGCTTCACTTAAAGGACGTACCGAAGAAGTCAGGTCTGCACAATTCTCACTGGATGGCAGTAAAATTGTTACTGTTTCTGATGCCAATTCTGCTAAAATTTGGGATGTGTCAACAGGTGCACTAATCGCTCCGCTTAACGGACATACTGAAGCAGTCAGGTCTGCGCAATTCTCCGCTGATGGCAGTAAAATTGTTACTGTTTCTGATGACAACTCTGCTAAAATTTGGGATGCCTCGACCGGTGCAGCAATCGGTTCGCTTAACGGACATACAATGGGTTTACGTACTGCGCAATTCTCATCCGATGGCCGTAAAATTGTTACTGCTTCAAAGGACAACTCGGCGAAAATATGGCTTACCCCTGAAGGAATTATGGATACCTTAAAAAGTATGCACATAGAAAAACTTACTCATAAAGATTTTCAAGAATTGGGCATTTATTTTTTGGTGATTAAAAAGGAAAAAGATCTTATAAACTATGATGCCATGCTTGCAAAGGATTTTTGGGAATTGGACTTAAAAAACCTTGGGTTAAAAACACTGCCAAAAGAAATCTCAAAGTTTCAGGGTTTAACAGAACTAAACCTGGAAAACAATGGTTTGAAAACATTGCCACAGGAAATTAAAATGTTAAAACAATTGAAATATCTGTATTTAAAGGACAACGATTTTTCAGAGGCTGAAAAAGAAAAGATAAAGAGCTGGTTGCCAGGGTGCGAGATAGGGTGGTAAAATAGGTTTGGTAAATACGGTAAAGATGACGGAAAAAATATTAATAACACTTTAACTGGATTGATTCTATTGGCAACAATCTGCGTAATGGATTCATTTTAGGAGGCTAGTTTTAAAAATAGTTGTCCTGAAAAAAAATATTAACTTGCAGATAAATTTATAGAATCCCTTAAAGGTTTAAACATCTGAAATTTAATGATATGTGGACTGAATTAAATCGGTTAAATAATGAGTACAAAAGTCTCAATTTGCAAGATGTAATTGATTATGAGAAGTTTTGTATCATTTCAATAGTTTGGCATTCAACAAAAATTGAGGGCTGTTCATTAACAGAAACCGACACAAAAGTTTTACTGGAAAATGACATAACAGCAGGAGGGAAGCCACTTAAAGACCATTTAATGATAAAAGACCATTTTGATGCATTTCAATTTATTAAAGAACAGGATTTATGCTAATGTTCTGATGATTAATTAAATAGGTATAACCTGATTTTTGATGTATATTTCAAAAATAGTTATCATGGAAACGATTTCTCGTATTATATAATAATTAATGGATGTATGAAAGGAAAAAGAGCCCTAAGGAATTTTCTCATTATATTTTTGATCTTTTCCAATGTAAGTTGTGATCAGATTTCTAAAAACATTGTCAGACAAAAAATGGAATACAATTCACATATCGATTTGATTGGTAAGTATTTGATTCTAACAAAGGTTGAAAATACAGGGGCATTTCTGGGTTTGGGGGACTCAATTCCCCGGCCGATCTATAAATTATTCATGATATTATTGCCATTGGTTGTCATTGGATATGGCCTATATTATTTGATGAAAAGGAATAATGTACCTAAACTTCTAATGATTGGGATAAGTTTTGCGATTGGTGGCGGATTGGGAAATATCTATGATCGGATCTTATTTGGTTCTGTGACCGACTTTTTGTATTTCGATTTCGTCTTGTTCCATACGGGTATCGTAAATATGGCCGATATTTCTGTTACAATTGGATTCTTTATGATCCTTTATGAGTTCTATATCAATCGAAGTGGTTTTAAATATAAGACAATGGAGAAATAAAAGTCGGCAATCCCTTTTTGGCAATAACGCCTTTTGTTGAACTAACCCTATTGATAATGTTCTGATTAATTGATCCATTTTAGGAAGCGAAATTTAAAAATAGTTAATAAAAAACTTACGAAAATGGCCTCATCCCCCAAAATGTTCCTTTAGTCGCAAAAGCTCCTTTTCAGTAAAAAATTTCTTTCATTATTTGCTTTTTCTCTTTTTTAATTTATATTTGGCGAGACGTTTAATAAAACGCCAGGAAGTTCTATCGGGTTATGTGCTGCTAAGTCATTCTTGTATTTCCCCAAATAAATAACAATTGTAATTAAGTAGTATTATGAAAAGTCAAACGAATGTAAAAAAGGAACAATCATCAGTACCACCGGTGTTTATCGTTAATATCGTATTGCGTCTCAGGCGATTTTTACTTCGTTTTGCTGACTCAATTGTGCCGGCTTATCTTGCTGTTTACGATCATTTTATGGGAGCAGCGCATACAAGCCTGATGCACTCAGCAGCTCGTTTGCGAATTGCAGATTTACTAAAAGATGGACCACTTACGGCAAAAGAACTCGCGAAAATAACTGAATCCAATGAAGATGTACTCGACAGGATGATGCTGGTGTTGGTTTCAATAAATGTATTCAAACGTTTGCCAAACGGAAAGTATGCAAATAATAAAGTCTCCAAAGGACTTTTGACCGGAACAATAGGTAGTATCCGTGGTTTTACAGAGTTTTTTGGAATGGCACCTGTTCTGCGTTCATGGGAAGAATTGCCAAATACCCTTAAAGATGGTAAAACATCATTTGATCGTGTTCACGGAGAATCTGTTTGGGAATGGATGTCGAAGGACCAAACAGCACTTTCTAATTTTGTTGAAGGAATGAGCTCGATGACAGAAGTTGTTGCTCCATCAATAGCCGCAAATTATCCCTTTCATGAGGTAAAAAAAGTTTGTGACGTCGGCGGCGGGGTGGGTATTGTGTTGACCGCAGTTCTTAGAAAACATCCCCATTTACAAGGTATTTTATATGATAGTAAAACGATGCTCAAAGAAGCTTCTACACATCTGAATGAGTGGGGTGTTGCTGACAGGGTTGAACTTGTTCCAGGTAGTTTTTTCGATGAAGTTCCAAGCGGTGCTGACACTTATATTATTAAAACTGTTTTACACAACTGGAATGATGAATGTGCAAAAAAAATACTTTTTAATTGCAGAAAAGCAATGCAACCGGGTCATCGTTTGCTGGTTGCTGACTTCCTTCATTCAGAAGAAGCTATTTCAACACTTGTTCCATTTATGGATTTCGCAGGTATGATGATCTATAGCGGTCGTGAACGCGAACCGGAATATTTGGCCAGACTATTCAAGGAGCCGGGTTTTAAACTTAATCGTACATTTGAATTACCGGGAAGACAAGCTGTTTTTGAAGCGATTGCCATCTAAAGGTCGAAAATCTGTTTGTAATCTAATGAATTGAATGATAGCACATAACCTGTGGTTGGTGTTCCATTGCCTTTTTTGAACGCATTTGGTGTGAAACTGAATCTTATCATAAGAGCGAAGCTTTTGAAAATTTGTCAAAGGATTTAATTTGGCAATTTGATACCCAAGCTTAGTGACAATGAATTTCCTCTTGAGAAATCAAATTACTCCGTTAAATCAATCTGTAAAAAATCATTATTCATATCGAATTCTAAATCAACACGATTATTCAGTTCAACCTCTTGTTTGCCTTCATCCATTTCCCAACCAGTTATAAAATTATTGGGATAATTTATACGAACGTAATCGAAAACTTTACTTGAAATGACTGAGATGGGCAGTTCTGTATTGCCATCAATGTCCATTATTTCCTTTTTATAATTGAACTCCAAACTAGTTGCGTTGTTGAGTTTTATTTCGTAAGTGTTTGTTGAATCTGTTTTATCTATTACAGCATCTATAATTGATTGGCTGGGATAATGTGCTGTTAAGTATGTTTTTATTTCTGTTGGCAAATTATCGCCAGGTTTTATTTCCTCTTTTGTGCAACCTACATAAATCATAGTCGCTATAATCATGCTTAAAGTAATTTTATTCATCTTTACCATGCTAAAATTTATTGTTCAAATTTGTTGATGTAAAAGTAGTTCGAGCGGTATGAGGAAGTATTGTATAATTTAGTGAATGAATTATATAATTCACACCTCTCATCTTATCCACCAACCATGTAATCAGTGTTTTTCCTTCAAATGGAGGATGCGTCGAATTAGTAACTAACCAATTAATTTGGTTGGCCCAATGCCTTTATTATCAGAACACAAAAGTTCAAAAATTAAATCATTTTTTTCAAAGTTTGGTCTACTCCGATAAGCCTACTTTTGCCACAAAGACACAAAGACTCGAAGGAATCACGAAGATTATAGTACTGATATTTAAATATTTGTGAAATATTTGTGTCTTAGAGACTTAGTAGCATTTTTTGTTTTATCTTTTTGGAGAGTACTCAAAGATGTTCAATTCAGTCCTGCATCAGTTTTCCACTTTGCTCCAAATTCAGTTGTTCATTTTACTCCGAAAAACTCAACTGCGCCAAAATGTGTGAATGATGTAAATTCTTTCCAAAGTTATATAACACGATTGGCGATAATTGTATCCATCCTTGTATGATAATAATACATGTATATTTAACCATATAATGAAGCAATTAATTATGGCAAAATATTCAAAAAAAGCAGAAGAGAAAATTGAAGTTGTGATGCATGAATTTAAAGAGGGGGAACTAAAATCAGGCAAAGGCGGTAAAGGCGGAATTGTCACGAGCAGAAAGCAGGCAATTGCCATAGCGATAAGTGAAGCGCGCCACGCAAGATTAAAAGTTCCTGCTGAAAAAAAGCCTTAAAATTTTATCTGATGGAATATTACAAACGGCATATCGAGGATGTTGTTAAGGAATTTAACAGCAATGCCAAGGATGGTCTTAATGCAGACGCTATTCCATCGATAAGGAAGAAGTATGGTAGCAATGTACTTAAAGAAATCCATTCGATTGGTATTTTTAAAATCATTTTTCGTCAATTCACAAGCCCTCTTGTTTATATATTGATTGTAGCCTCGGGTGTATCATTTTATTTGGGCCAGTTTCGTGACGGGTCTATCCTTGTGGTTATTGTCATCGTAAATGCAATGATTGGGTTTTTCGAGGAATGGAAATCTGAAAACATTCTTGCTTCGCTAAGAGGTTTAGTTGTTAATAAATGCAATGTAATCAGTAGTGGAAAGATCATTGAAATTCTGGCAGAATCCCTGGTACCGGGCGATATTGTCAGATTGTCTGAAGGCGATGGCATTCCGGCTGACATACGCCTGATTGAAGCTGATGGATTTTCAACAAATGAATTTATACTCACCGGCGAATCATTGCCTGCAGACAAAGATCCTTTATTTTATACTGATAAAACCCTTCCTTTTACTGAAATAAGAAATTGTGTTTACATGGGAACAACGGTCGCAAGAGGTCAGGCAACAGGAATTGTCTATGCAACCGGAATACAAACCGAAATTGGTAAAATAAATACAACCTCTGAAAAAATTGGGCTCAACGATGCGCCGGTGCAAATTGAAATTAAGGATGTTGCAAAGAAGCTGACATACGCCACCTTATTGATTGCAGCCGTTCTTTTTGTGTCGCGGTTGATCATGCACGATTCGGTTGCGCTGGCACTTGTTTTTTCGGTTAGTGTTGCTGCAGCCATGGTGCCCGAAGGTTTGCCTGCACAGATTTCTATGGCGCTTGCGCTTGCCGTGGCCCGATTGGCCAAAAGAAAAGCAATCGTTAAGAAAATCTCATCTGCCCAAACATTGGGATCGGCGACTGTTATCGCTTCAGACAAAACCGGAACCATAACTAAAAACGAAATGACCATTACGGGTTGTTATTTCAATGGGAGATCCTATTCGGTTTCGGGATTGGGTTACGAACCTGAAGGAGATATTTCAGATGAACAATCTAAAATATTAAAAAAAGATACATTGGGTGATTTAAAAATATTTTTCCTTTCAGGATTTCTTTCATCTGTAGGGAAAATTGGTCAGCCGGATAAAGCTCATAAATCATGGTATTCTATAGGCGATCCAACTGAAACTTCGTTCGCCACACTTGCAATGAAAATCGGATTTAATTTGGAATCCGTTGAAAAAGAGTATCCTATTGTAAAATCATTTGCCTTTGATTCTTTCCGTAAACGGGCTGCGATCATCCGATCCCATAAACAAAAAGTCATATCTTTCGTAAAGGGATCGATTGAGTCGGTTCTTGAAGTTTCGACGAAATCCATTTCCGATGGTAAGATAAGCACACTTACTGCAGGACAAAAGAAGAAAATTCTGGCAAAATCATCAGAATTCTCTGAAGAGGCATTGCGTGTAATTGCAATTGCTTACAAAGATCTTGAAAACAAAAAGGACTATTCGGTAGACGATGCTGAAAAGGGTTTAATATTTGCCGGATTCGTAACGATGCTTGACCCGCCACATGAGGAAGTGAAAGCCGCCATCGAATCGGTTTTCAACGCACATATGAAAGTGTTTATGATCACAGGCGACAATGAAGTAACTGCACAGGCTATATCTAAGAATATCGGATTAATGAATGAAGGTGACGCATATCCGGTAGTCGTTAAAGGTGCCGATTTGCCTAAAATGACCGACAATCAGCTTAAGGAAACGTTTCAAAACAGGGCAATTATCTTTTCGAGGGTATCGCCCGATGATAAATTCCGCATCGTTGATTTACTGATGAAGCAAGGTGAGATCGTTGCCGTAACAGGTGATGGCGTAAACGATACATTGAGTTTAAAGAGAGCTGATATTGGTATTGCAATGGGCAAAAATGGCTCTAAGGTGGCTCAGGAAGCCGCCAATATGATTTTATTGAACGATAACTTCTCAACCATTGTTGTTGCCGTAAAAGAAGGAAGGATCATTTTCAGGAATCTTGAAAAAACAATCAAAACAAACCTATCGTCAAATATAGCCGAACTCACATGTGTGTTGTTTGGGTTTGTTGGGGCTTTTATGGGTGTTTCAGTTCCCATATTGGCGGTACAGATTCTATTGATCGATATTGTTGGCGAAATGTTTCCACTGATCATGTTGACCTACGATCCACCTGAAAAAAGCATCATGGAAAATCCACCACGAAATCCAAAGGATAAAATATTGACCAAAGATACCATGAAAGGCATCGCTTTTTCAGGTACGGTAATGGGGTTGGTTGCCTATGGGGCTTTTCTTATTTCCTATTTCATCAATCCAGATGGGGCCCATCACTACGAAAAAGCAATAACGATCACTTTTGTATCCATTGTCTTCGGTCAATATGCCAATCTCCTTTCACGACGAACCTATGGATTTGCCCTAGGAAAATACCTGTTTTCGAATAGGAACCTGATAATGGCATTTGCATTTTCGATTACTTGCATCTTGCTTATTGTGTATATACCCGTTTTCAATCTTTATTTTCATACATCCCCTTTATATCCCAGCGATTGGATTTTGCCTTTTGCCTCCGGGGCTATTTGCCTTACAATTTATGAGGTTAGGAAATGGATGAAAAATAGAAAGGGACCAATTCCACAACTGTAGCAACCCTTTAGAATTGATTGGAAATCCTTCCGTTTAATCATTTTTGTCAACAATAATCACCTTTTTAATTTGGAAAAGGTGATTAATATTTAAATTCGCAAATATGATACACCTTATTCGTCAACTAATTAAAGAAAAGGGAAAAAATTTTCGCTCATTTGATGATGTCACAAAAAAGTCAGATGAAATTTTGAGCAAACTGCTAAATTATGTTTATACACATTCTGTTTTCTACCACGATTTATATTCAAAACACGGGATAGGGTTTAAAAATCGAATAAAGTTATAGAATTATTAGATAGAAAGTTTAAGAACCTGTTCTCTATTAAAAACCTGCATGATGTTGTACGATAAAACTTTACGATAGTTGATGGTATTCAGACAGATGCAATCACCGGTAAATATACCCATATCATCGTTTTTGAAAATTAACAAAAACAAAAAGCTTGATCGGATTTATAATTTGCAGTGAGGACAAACAAAAATATCCTCAGATTAGTATTTAATGCCTATTGCACAAACGGATTGTTAATGAGAACATTTGAAACTATTGATTTTAATGATAAGATGTGTTTTCAAACTTTTATTGACATGCTGGATCGAAATCCCGCGAAAGAAATAACAATGTAAATCAATTCAAAATATAAAATTCAATGCCAAAACATTATGAGTGATCAATTTGAAATCGCTTCTGTTTCAACTGAAAATACCAAAAGAATAGGTGATTATATCATCAATTCCGGAGTTGATTTGTATGGCATTGCAAACCTGAAAAATTTCATTAAGAGGTCTGAGACCTTAAAATCTGTTCAGGATCTGATTTTAAATCGTTATCATTTTGCAATTGTTCTTGGAATCCCCCATAACCATTCAGGTAAACAGCTAAACGATACGGGTGCATCTTTGTTTTTGGAAGAAGTTGCATTTGGCCTGATGGTATACCTAAATGATGTTGAAAAACATTCTGCACTAATCATTCATACCGATGATGAAATTGAACCTTATGAACGGTTGGGATTGTTATCGTTGAAATCGTTGGCCTGGGCTGCCGGGCTTGGGTGGCATGGTCGTTCTTCACTGATTATTTCTCCTGAATATGGGCCTTTGTATCGTATTATCGCAATATTGACAGATTTGCAGCTTATTGAGAACAATTTGATATTGAACCAGTGCGGTAAATGCACTCTATGTGTCGTTAAATGCCCAACCAATGCCTTGATTTTAAGTAAAAACACCGATTCTTCAGAAAAAATGGAAGATATACTTGACATTGGAAAGTGTAAAGGTGATGAGGGATGTAAAATTTGTATTGAAGTCTGTCCATGGTAATAATATGAATATCATTGAGCAAAATGAGACCATTGATTCAATCCTGAATACCTATAAGGACTGTTTGGGAAAGGAATTTGAGCAATACAGAAATCATGTTTACAGAGTTTTTAATTTTGCAATGCTTTGTGAACCAATGCAATGTGACAATACTATAATATCCATCGCATCTGCGTTCCATGATTTGGGGATTTGGACAAATCAAACATTCGATTATTTAGGGCCATCGATTGATCTGGCAAAAGAATATTGCATTCAAAATTCAATAGATAATGTGACAATTTCAGAAATTGAAATGATAATCGACAACCATCATAAACTGAGTAAAGTAAAAACCTCTCAACTTGCAGAAGTGTTTAGGCGGGCAGATTTGATTGACCTTAGTTTGGGTTTGTTTCACAACGGAATTGGAAGGAGAAATATCCAAGAGATAAAAAAGATTTTTCCAAATAAAGGGTTTCACATAAATTTGTGCCGGCTGTTTTTGAAAAATTTGTTGATTAATCCATTGAGACCATTGCCAATGTACAAATTCTGAAATTCTTGTATGTATTGGCCTTGCTGGAATTATACCTAACCTTGAAAAATCTTTTTGCCATTTACAAGTACTTACATTAATTTGTTGAAGAATATAAGTTTGCATATAATCTGTGTGCATATTATATTTGTGCTTATAATACCATTCATTAATAAATAATTAGAGCATGTGGGTAAAATCTTATTCAATCGTAACTAAAAAAGTTACAAAGGAGCAAATGTGGAAACTATTTGCTGATGTAAACAACTGGCATACATGGGATCACGGAATCGAATCAGCAAAACTTGAAGGTAAATTCGAAAAGGGGAATCATTTTATTTTGCGACCAAAAGGTGGGCCAAATGTAAAAGTCGAATTGCTCGAAACCGTTGAAAACCATAAATTCTTGGATGTGACGAAATTTCCATTGGCCCAAATGTACGATGAACATCTGTTTGAACAGACAAAAGCAGGACTGAAAATTACAAACACAATAACAATGAAAGGATTGCTGGGTTTTCTTTGGGTAAAAATAGTGGCTCAGAAAATTGCTGATGCATTGCCTTTCGATATGCAGGAGCAAATCAATACGGCTTCAAAATTCTATTAACAAAATATCATAAAATAACCTCAAACCTGTCACAAATGGATTTCAAGTACAAATGTTATTTACAGAATGTTTTTTCGGTTCTGCCAAGAGGGGAGATCTTAAATTATTTTTTTCAGAAATATGGAACACGGGCTTTGCCAGTTTCAAATGATTCTTTTCTGGATAAGGTAGAACTTTCATACAATCACTATCTTAAGTTTATTAATTTTAATTCGCTTGAAGAAAATAGTCACAAGTATTATGAATTTGGGGCTGGATGGGATTTGATAATTCCTGTTTCCATGGGTTTTTTAGGTTTTGAAGTGACTTGTATTGATATTCGGAGATTGATATTCAACCGATTAATTTCAGATACCCTTTCGAAGTTCAAAAGTAATATGGATCATTTACCATTCACGATTGATCAATTGGATTTCAAGCACAACCAACCTCCATTGGATTTTCTTAAGAATAGGTTGAAATTTAACTATATAGCACCTCTAGACGCCAGAAATACAAAATTTAATCCCGATTATTTTGATTTTGTAACTTCTACGGTCACATTTGAACATATTCCGGAGCAGGATTTATATTTAATTCTTAATGAGACTTATAGAATATTAAAGCCTGGTGGTATTTTATTGCTCAAGATCGATTACCGCGATCATTGGGCATATTTTGATAAAAGCATTTCATTTTATAATTTTCTGACCTATTCCGAAAAGGAATGGAAGAAATATAACCCATCTATTCATTATCAAAATAGATTAAGACACCAGGATTACTTAAATATAATTTCGAAGACCGATTTCACAATTATGGAAGATGATCCGGAATTACCGATGCTAGAAGATCTTAAAATTCTTGAAAAATTAAAACTAAATAGCAGATTCAGTGGTTATGACATTAAGGATTTGGGTATCAAAGGTTCACAGATTGTACTCAAAAAATAATGCAACCAAGCAATGCGTTAAATTCGTTGATGCCTTTGTGAAAATCAAGACAAGCGTTTTTATATTATATTGATTATGAAGACTATAGTAGTTTCGATTCTGGTCTTTTTCCAACCCTTTTTCCTAAAAGCCCAACTGCTACCCTCATTCAAAGCATCGGGATCTTTTGAGGAGCAGCAGTTGGTGATTGAGAATCCTATAGCCAAAACTCGGATATTGATCAATGCGCCACTAAATGGATTTGGGAAAAATGACCGGGTTTTACTGATTTTCTTTGCCTTGCCAAATGGCAATACAATCGAATGGACTTTCGGTAAGCAACTAAAAGCAAATGATGACTGGCATTACAATATTCAGCACATTGGTGCCCAGACCCGTTTTCTAAGGGAGGTGATCAAAGATCAGACCGTTGTAGTTGTTTACTTTGAAGCAGGGCAGAAGAGTTGGCCGGCGTGGAAGAAAGAGACTCCCGGGTTCCTGCATGAAGTAAAAAGTATGGTTGACATTACTACTCAATTATTTGCTAAATGGAATCCTCAGGTTGTTTTAAACGGCCATAGTGGAGGTGGGCGATTTATTTTCAGTTACCTTGAAGCGGTTGGGAAGATCCCTGAAAATGTAAAACGTATCGCATTTCTTGACAGCGATTATGGTTACGAAGATACAATTCATGGTACTCCTTTGGTTGATTGGTTGAAATCGGGGAAGGACAAATTTTTATGCACGATGGCTTATAACGACAGTGTTGTGGTTTACAATGGCCAACCAATTGTCTCACCAAAAGCTGGAACTTGGTACCGCAGCAAAATGATGAAGGACTATCTGGGAGGTTCATTTCATTTCAGGAAGAAGGTGCAGGATTCACTTGAGTGGTTTACATCCAAAAGGAGACGGATCGAAGTTATCCTGAAACCAAATCCGGAAAAGAAAATCTACCATACGGTTCAGGTTGAACGCAATGGGTTTATTCAGAGTATTTTGAGTGGAACAAAGCAGGAACAGAAGAAATACACCTATTTTGGAGAAAGGGCATATTCCGGTTTTATTGCCGACACAGTCATGATTCCGATCAGGTGTTTAAATATTCCCTTGCGGCAATCGGGTGCAGAAACAGGTTCAGCTTTTATGAAACGGATTGCAACTTTGACCCGCGAGGAGCGTGAAGAGGAAATATATAAAGCATTATCCACAGGTAATCTGCCCGATTTTCTAAACAATACCGTGACATTACAGGGTGAATTTGCCGACTCAAAGGGTATCGTCCATAAGATTCAATACGAGGTGATGCCAGATTATTTGGCTGTTGGCAATGATTCAGATTATTGCCGGATTCCCATGAATCCACATACGGCACAAAAGATAGCCACTTTGTATGGGGCATCCCTGATTACATCAAAGTTAAGCGACCATATTTACAGGATGGCACAGGTTAAGTTATCCCCGTTTTTCTATGCACCAGTGGGTAATGCAAACGAGTTGGTCGAGAAATTTGTGGCGCACAACACTCAGATTGAGAAGCAGAAAGCCGAAGCCGGAGGTAAAAACAGACAGTTAATTGCCGGGATAAAAAAAGATGTGATCTTATCCAATCGGATAGCCATGCAACCCAATAAAGTTGTGATTTATGGTTGGCACAAGCCTGATGGGAATCCTATTCAACCTGTTTATAGTGGACATATTGACTGGTATGTCGATTACAGTCATGGGATCCGCCTTGTCAATAACCAGGTATTGGTTGACGGGAAACTTCTCTTGCTGACCGATATTTTAAGGGATCCGATACTATTTAAAATTTTCAGCGATGAAGATTCCCCGATGGAACAAAGCGGATATGGCAAATGACTTAAATTCAATCAATGAATTGCTTTTTATATTTATTCAGGCTATTTTTGGAGAAACGTAAATTTATGGCTGGCATTACGAGTCCAGTTCATTAAACTTACTGACTTCAAACAGAGATGAATGATACGATCACTGAAATTTAATTATAGGAGAAAAATTTATGCCATTTGTACAAATTACAATTTTGCCACAATCAGCAGAAAAGAAGGCTGAAATGTCGAAAGCGATAACAGATGAGATCAATCGAATTACAGGTATTCCCAAAGAGGTGATTTCAATTGGATATTACGAATTACCAGCAGAGAACTTTGCATCAAATGGGGTAATGCTTTCTGAGAAGTTAAAAAAATGAAATTTGAAGAATAAATTTTCAATTGGATATTTTATTAAAGTTGCTGTTCAGCAGTATACGAACCATTTTACCATTACATCCATCAAAAACAAAGATTATAAACCATGCTACCAATCAGCCCTACACATATTGCTTCATTTGCCCAATGTCCTACAAAAGTTTTTTTAATGCTCAAATCTGTAGAGTCGTCTAAATTGACAGAGTATGACAAATTATTGCTAAAATTTCAGAATCAGACTTTTGAAAATTATTGCACCAAATTAGAGGATATTCAGGATTTCAAAGATGGGTTTCTCAAAAAAGGTTTTGAAATCATTAAAAATTGTAGCATTAACCTCACAGAATTTGATTTTCAAAGTAAGTTAATCCTCAAAAATGAAGGTAAATCTTCATTAGGAAAATTCTTTTACGAGCCTGTCATTTTTCTTGGTTCAAACCAAATAGCGAAGGAAAACCGCTTGGAATTGGCATATTTAGGCTACTTACTTGAAAAAATCCAAAATGAGTTTCCAGATAAAGGTTTGATTATTGATAAAAATGGGGGCAAGCATCGTGTTGAATTAGCCAAACTGAAAAAGTCTATAAAATCAATTATTAGCGAAATTCAAAATTTTGACCAATCACCACCGAAACTTATTTTGAACAGACATTGTAGTCAATGTTCGTTTGAAAATATTTGTAAAATCCAAGCCCAAAGAGAAGACAACTTGAGCCTTCTTGACCGAATTACACAAAAACAAATAAATAAGTTAGAGAAGAAGGGCATTTTTACCATCAAGCAATTATCATTTATCTACAAACCTCGCAGGCGAAACAAAAAAGTTAAGAATCCTCCAATTTTATACAAGCCAGAATTACAGGCACTTGCTATTCGTACCGCTAAAACTTTTATTCAACGACTTCCAGAACTTTGTAGAAAACCAAACGAAATATTTTTGGACATTGAAGGAGTACCAGATGATGGCTTTTTCTATCTTTTCGGTATTTTAATTTTTGATAATAATATTCTAATGTTTCGCACTTGATCTCAGGTTTTAACAGTCAATCGATTGAAAAAATTGTCTAATTTTAAGATACAGATTATCAAGGCTATATGTTTTCCATTTTTATTTATGCCGCTTCGTCT
>CAIYPA010000455.1 GCA_903927965.1 uncultured Bacteroidia bacterium
GCTGCAGTAATCATGGAAATCCTTAAGGAGGCAGGTCTTCCTGATGGCGTAATTAATCTTGTTTACGTGTCGGGACCGGCAGCAGGCAAAGTCATTTTTAGTCATCCCGATTTTGCTGGTATCCATTTTACAGGTTCAACCGGTGTATTTCAGGACATCTGGAAAACCATTGGGGAGAATATTTTCAGATATAAGTCATACCCAAGGATTGTTGGGGAAACAGGTGGCAAAGATTTTATTTTTGCCGATCCTACTGCTGATACGCAGGCTCTTGCAACTGCAATTGTCCGGGGCTCCTTTGAATACCAGGGACAGAAATGTTCTGCCGCTTCCCGAGTTTACATTCCCGCTTCTATCTGGGAGAAAACATGGGCCGCCACAGTTTCACAACTTCGGCAATTAAAAATGGGGCCACCTGAAGATTTTACCAATTTCATCAATGCTGTAATTGATGAGGCATCGTTCGATAAGCTGAAAGGTTTTATCGATTGCGCTGCTTCAGATGAAGACGCACAGGTTATTTATGGCGGGAAATGTGATAAAACCCTTGGCTACTTTATTGAGCCCACAGTAATCCTGGCAAAAAAGGCTGATTACATCACGATGAAAGAGGAACTTTTTGGTCCCGTTGTTACTATTTATGTTTACGATGACAGCCAAATAGATGAAACACTGACACTTGTTGATACAACCTCTGCTTATGCCCTTACAGGTGCAATTTTTTCTCAGGACAGGTATTCAATCGAGCGGTTGACCAAAAGGCTGACCAATGCTGCTGGTAATTTTTATATCAATGATAAGCCTACAGGCGCTGTGGTAGGACAACAGCCTTTTGGGGGTGCAAGGGGTTCGGGGACAAATGATAAAGCAGGATCAGTTTTCAATCTGTTGCGTTGGGTTTCGATCCGGACAATCAAGGAGACCTTTGTTCCTGCCAGAGATTTTATGTACCCTAATTTTATGTCTGATAATCAGTAGATTAGGCCATTGAATTGGAACAGATCTATGTATTGAAAAATATATTTCAAGTGGTTGTTAATTAAACACATATGGAAAGTCCGGATACTACCGAATTACTTTTGGATACAAGGCGATGAAAATTTTTCATTACACATAAATTGAAAAGAGGAACACAGCAAAGTTCCTCTTTTTATTTTGATAAGGATTTTCTAAGTTTGCAATTGTAATTTATAGTAGATATGAAACCATTTATACCAAAGGCATTTTTTAAAACGATTACAAACAAGTACCTATTTTTCTTTTTGATTTTTTGCGTTTGGATGATTTTTCTCAACGAAAACAACATTTTATTTCTGCGACAAAATATCAATAAACTCAAGAAATATAAGGTTGAGGCAACTTTTTACAACGAAAAGATCAAAGCAGACAGTGCCCGCCTGAAAGAGTTGCAAACCAGTGCCAAGAATCTTGAAAAATTTGCAAGGGAGCAGTTTTTAATGAAGAAAAAGAACGAAGATATTTTTCTTGTGATCGAAAAAGATTAAGGTCTAAATTATGAACAGATGAAAGTCGATTACGATTTCTTTAAGATAGACAGTAAACTTGCGCCACAGAAAGGTCGGATCATCATTTCGGAACCCTTTTTGCAAGGCAACTATTTTAGCCGCTCCACAGTCCTCTTGGCCGATTATTCAGCAAACGGAGCTGTCGGATTTATATTGAATAAGCCATTTAAGGCAGGGATCAAGGATTTATTTGCGAATTTTCCTGATTATAATTATGACGTTCTTGTTGGCGGACCAGTGAATACAGACAACCTTTATTATATCCATACGCTCGGAAATCACATTCAGGGAAGCATTAAAGTGAAAGACGATCTTTATTGGGGAGGCGATTTTGAACAACTAAAATCAATTATTGACCTTGGGGGCGTGAGCCCAAATCAGGTCAAATTTTTCCTTGGCTATTCGGGTTGGAGTCCAGGTCAACTTGATACTGAGATTGCAGAAAATTCATGGTTAGTTGCAGAGTCTGATATACAAATGATTATGAATAGCAATAAAGATTTATGGCTCGAAAGTGTTAAACAAGCTGGTGGCCCTTATAAGACCTGGAAGAATTTCCCCAAAGACCCGAAATTAAATTAAAACTTAAAATTCCATGTAATAGAAGGGATTGCGGTGAATAGATAGAGTTTAACGGCTTCTGTTTTTGGTGAATTTTCGTCAACTGTCCTGAAAGAAATGGAATATGCATTTTTGCGGCTATAAGCATTAAAGATTCCAAAGTTGAGTTCTGACCTGAATTTTCTGTTTTGCCTTAACAAAAGGGTAGCCCCAAGGTCCAAACGGTGGTATGCTGGCATCCTGTAGCCATTCCGGCTTGTATAATAATTCACGATATTTCCATCAATTTCGTATTTCCCACTTGGAAAGGTGATCGCATTTCCGGTGTAATAAACCCATGTTGCCGAAAATGACAGTTTCCTGGTTGCCTGCAAGTTGGTCACGATTGAAATGTCATGTGTCCTGTCCTGACGGGCGGGATACCAGCTTCCGTTATTGATTGTCTCAAATTTTTTCTCAGTCCGTGATAGGGTATAGGCAATCCATCCGGTCAGTGCGCCTTCACTTTTTTTGCATAAAATTTCAAGTCCATACGAACGTCCGATGCCATAAATCAACTCGGCTTCGGCATTTTCGTTGAGGAAAACATCTGCATTGTCGCGATAATCGATCTGATGGTCCATCTTTTTGTAATATCCTTCGACCGACACATTGATTCCCGAGGAACTGTAATCCCTGAAAAACCCAATAGACCATTGTGAAATAAATTGCGGTTTGATGTTGTTGGAGCAGGGAAGCCAGTAATCGACCGGTGTCCCTGCCGATGAATTCGAAAGGAGGTGGATGTATTGGCTCATACGGTTAAATCCAATTTTGATGGATGAATGCTCGGATACAATCCAGGTCATGTTCAGTCGTGGCTCAAATCCTGAATAAGTGCGGTAAAGGGTTCCCTGGTCATATTTTTTTGAAGATGTGATGATCCCGGATGAGTTGTATTCATTTTCGGAACCAGGTCCTATGCGCGTAAATGTCGAAACCCTAATCCCATAACCAAAATCAAATTTATCGGAAAGTTGTTGTTCTAAGAAGGCATACAGGGCATTTTCCCACCCTTTTTTTTCCTCAATTTTAAAACTGCCCAGGCTTTTAGAACCCGACTCCACTTCACCGGGTTTAAATTGGTGTACCACAGAATTAAATCCAAAAATGAGGTTATAATGATTTGAAACCGATAAGGAGTAATCCTGCTTAAGCGAGACATCTTTGATTCCTGCTTTAAGCGAAAACTTTCCGTCAATGTCCCCTTCTGTTTTGTAATTGTAATCGTTCAATACGATTGTGGTATTGGTAAAAAGAGAGGGTGAAAACTGATGGTTCCACCTTAGCGAGCCTGCTTTATTTCCCCAGTTAAATCCGAAATCCTTTGCAAGGAGGACATCACGGCCAAAATATCCCGATAGGAAAAAACGGTTATTGTCGTTTACGATCACATTTGTTTTTAAATTTAAATCATAGAAATAGAGCTTGTTGTCTTTTACTTTTTCATCTTTTGAGAGCGGAAGGAACAAGTCGGCATAAGTCCTTCTACCGGAAATCATAAATGAGGCTTTATCTTTAGCAATCGGCCCTTCTGCCATCAATCTTGATGAAATGAGCCCAATTCCTCCGGCGAAATTGTAATCTTTCATATTTCCCTCCCGCATCCTGATATCCATGACCGATGAAGCCCGGCCACCATATCGGGCAGGAACCCCGCCTTTGTACAACTTCACTTCGCGGATTGCGTCGGAATTAAAAACCGAAAAGAATCCCAAAAGGTGCGATGGATTGAATACCGGGGCATCGTCAAGCAAGATAAGGTTCTGGTCAGGATTTCCTCCCCTGACATAAAATCCTGAATTTCCTTCGCCAACCGGTGAAACACCTGGCATTAATTGGATCGATTTAAGAATGTCCTGCTCGCCGAAAAAAACTGGTATGCCGGCCAGTTCATTAACATTTAGTTTTACAGTCCCAATTTCATTCTTTCGCACATTGTCTTCCTTCGGTTGTCCGACAATCGTAATTTCTTCAATATCTGTCTCTTTTGGGGATAGGGAGAAATTTTGCTGCAAGTTTTCGTTCATTACCAACTCTTTTTTTAAAGTCTGGTAACCAACATAGGAGAAAACAAAAGTATATTTCGCGCTTGGCAGTGTGATCGAGAAAAACCCATAGGAATTAGTGCTTACACCTATTTTCAGGTCTTCGGAATAGACAGAAGCAGCAGTCAATGCCTCTCCCGAAGTTTCATCACGCAGGTATCCACTCAATGTAACGCGCTGTTGAGCAAGGCTTACCGATGGACAAACCATCAACGCGCAAAGTTCAAAGCCCAATAAAGTGATCAGTTGTTTGAAAAATCGGGGCATTAATAAATTTGTAAATTTCCTTTACTTCAATAAACCGGGATTATAATCAGGCAAATTTAGTTTTTTTATTAAATTTGACAGTAATTTATACTTTATACCATGCGTTTAAAAATATCCTCGTTATTACTGATTGTGCTTTTTTTCTCAGTATCGCTAATCGGCCAGCCTTTAAAACCAAAGGAGTTGACTGCCAATCAAATCATTGAGATGATTAAGGCTAAAGTTACCTGTCCCTGGGCGACCGAAACTGTCGATACCTTTAAAGCTGGAAACCCGCAGGATGTTGTTACCGGAATTGCGGTTTGCATGTTTGCAGATATGAAGGTGCTGAAAATGGCCGTAGCCGAAAAATGCAACCTGATCATTGCCCATGAACCGACGTTTTACAGCCACCTCGATGGTACCAAAACTTTGGAAAACGACCCAGTTTTTCAAGATAAGATCAAATACATCAACGACCACAAACTGATAGTCTGGCGGTTCCACGATCATATCCACCGCACAAAACCCGACGGGATTTATATGGGAATGATCGAAAAACTGGGATGGGCTAAAAATCAGACAGATAGTTCGATGATCCGTTTCAGGTTTGATAAAGTAAAACTGTCAGAATTCATCCGTCAGTTAAAAACCAAATTTCCGGATAGTGCCTTCAGGGTAGTTGGAAATCCGGAGATGGATGTCATCAATGTGGCTTTGGCAGTTGGAGCACCTGGCTCCTCCTCCCATATGAAATTGCTGCAGGAAAAAAGCATCGATTTGCTCATAGCTGGGGAAGCTCCCGAATGGGAAACTTATCAGTACGTTAACGATGCATCGTTGCAAGGGAAAAATAAAGCAGTGATCTTTATTGGTCATACAAATTCTGAAGAAGCCGGAATGGACTACTGTTCCCGTTGGTTGAAAGGATTTATTCCTCAAAATATTAAAATACAATACATTAAAAACGGATCGAGCTTTAAGACATATTGAAATCCCTATTTCCTTGGATCGTACGATTGTGGCAACCAGACCCGGAACCACGATTGTTCGTCGAGCGTATTCCCCGCCGATGCAAAATCGCAGAAGGTTATTTCCTGTGGTTTGGTACCTCCCTCCTGGTGTGATTCAAGGATAAATGAACTTTTGAATTTCATCCATATTCCACCCTGATTGATCGCAACCTGCTCAAGGTTAATATTGCCCTCTTTATTGATAATCGGATAGAGCGTTTCATCAACATGGGGAGTTCCAAGCCTTGCATCGCGGCAAAGGACAATAGGGCCACGTACGATGGCTATATATTCAGGACGTTCGCCGATACGTACAATGCGGCCACGCATATCGGTTGTTAAGCTGATCGCATCTCCTGATTTCCAGGTCTTTGAAATTTCAGCATAACTGCCGGGTGTCACATTGGCAACTGCCTCACCATTAACGGATAACTGGTTTTGCTTGCTCCATTCTGGAATACGGATCCGAACTTTTATCTTTTCCTCTTTCGTGAGCAACACCTTAACTGTAATGTTTCCAGAAACCGGATAGTTGGTTTGTTGGACTACTTCTACGGATTTTCCACCTGGTAATTGTAGTTTATAGCTTCCTTCTGCAAAAAAGTTGATGCTGATCCCATCTTTATCAGCCATCACTGCTGTTAAAGGTAATGTGAACAACCCTCTTGGACCACTTGCAGTACAACAATTGAGCCCCATTCCGCATTGTTCACTGCCTTGAAGCCTTTTCCCTGCCAACGGGGAATATTTCGCCCAATCGGCCCCATCCTGGAACATCGCACCCAACAACGCATTGTACCAGGTTTGCTCAATGGCATCTGCATATTTTGATTCACCGGTCAACCGTAGAAGTTGCTGACTTAATTTGATCCAGGTTGCAGTCACACAGGTTTCCTGATAATGATCGATGTGCATCGTTTGCAGATGCTTGCCACCAAACCAACATTCCACGCTACTTCCTGAACCAGTAATGTTGATCTCGGTATCAAAAATACTTTGCCAGGTAGCTTCAACGGCTTTCAGGTATTCAGGTTTTCCTGTCAACCGGTAAAGTTCAAGCAAACCTTCGTAACATGACATCATCTCATATGCCTTCTGCCCCTGTTCAGGTCCAAACCAGTTTTTGGGTTTTGGAAACCGTTCCGAAACATTGATCCCTGATTTGGATATCAATTGAGGACCATCGGAAGTTTCCCACTGACGCACGATCTCACTTGCAAAATCAAGGTAGCGCTGATCTCCTGTACGGGAATAAAGTTGACAAATAGGTTCAAGTACTGAGGAAGCAGCCATTCCGTGGTGGTTTCCCTTTTTCACGATCAAGGACTTACTTTCCGAGAGTTCCTTTATCAGGTGATCGGCAAGCTTTCGTACAGCAAGGATCGATTTTTTATCATTTGTCAGGTCATAATAAGCCAGCAGCCCCAACATGCAATATTTGCGGCCCCAAATATCCCACTGATCAAGATGCTTATTATCAGCGTAGTTCCCAATATATCCATCGGGAGTCTGAGTGGATAAAAGCCCTGAAACCGCCTGGTCAAGGATCGATTTTAATTTTGGTTCGGGACGGTACTTGTAGGCCAGGATCGCAGAAGTAAACCATTTGCCCCAAAATTCGCTCTGCCAACAACGGTCTTCTGTCCGGTTACGAAAAGGTTCGATGAGCCGGTTTACATCCTGTACAAGAATCCGGTTTTGGTAGGAGGCATCCAATTTGCCACCCACATAACCGCCTATTACAGCAGATGTGGCCGGAATAAGATAATCGTCAACAACTGGTTTAACAGCGTTTTGGCCAAATATTTGATTTGCAATTAATTGCAACAATAAGCAAAACGAAAGCAGGATGGTTTTTTTCATAATATTTAATTAATAAGCCAATGTTTGAAATAATAAACCGGATAACTAAGATATTAAATTCCTATGCTCATGACCGAATAGGCACGTTTCTGTCCTTGGTTATAGATGAATGAATAGCTGACGGGAAATGAAATTTTGTCCGTAGCCTTGATTCTTTTTTCAAAAGTTACCCCGACATTGATAAATGAAAAACCAGTGGTGGAATAGGTATAACTTTCGTGTGTTGTGAACCCGATTGTTGGAGTTATCGTAATTTCTTTAACTGCAAATGGATAAACGGCCTCAACATAAGTCGAGAAATTGTTCGCGTCCTTTAAAACTGCCTGTCCTGTTGAATTATAAAAATTAATTTTTTTATCGGCACCCCAGATGATAGTACCAAAAGTAAGAGATAGCGGTATTTTTTCGCTTACCGTATATTTAATGGACAATTCATCAATATGGGTGGTATTCTGATTGTTGAAATTGAAATAGTCTTTCCCCTGACCCGTATCAAAATCGTACAATGTGAACACAAAATTCTTAGGGGCAAATGATATATAAATATCAGGTTCATAATATGTTCCACTGTAATTTGTAGTGGCCCACATTCCCAGGGTCCATCCTTTATATCCGATGTATGCTTCACCCACGATATTGGGATCTTTGGTCATTTCAATGCCCCTGAACATATACTTGCTTACAATTTTAAAACTTGCGTTTGCCGAAAATTTACTCTCATCGTTTTGGGAATAAAGAGCAAAACCGATGGTCAGGAACAATACAAAAGTTAAAATTACCGATTTCATGAATTTTGAATCTGTTATTTTTTTGCGACTATTGCACCTCAATAATTTTGATCAACAGTTTAAGAACACTATCGTTATCGTCAACCTGCTTGGCAATTTTTTTAGCTTCATCTGTATTTCCGGAATAATAAGCTTTACACCATTGCACTATTCTTGAGGCGCTATTCTTTTCAAACATCTCCTTAACAATCAGGTCTGCCTTGGTTTGGTTGCCATTTTTCCTGAATAACAATGCACTTAAAAAAGTATGGACATCGGACGGATGTTCCAGTTTATCGAAAGCAAGTGTGATGTTTTTTTCCATCATTTCGGACGATTTTTTATCCTTTAATTTTGTATAGGCCTGATATGCAATATAATCCTCTAGGCTTTCATCCACCTGATAGGGTTTCCCAACTCCCAGATTAAATGGCCATTGCCTTGCCATTCCTATGGTTTCGAGGGTTTTCCGATAATTTTTTGTTTTCAATTCATCCAATGCTTTCCCAATATTGGCATACCGCCAGATTGTTCTTCCTTCAGTCGCCCCTTCATTGGGCAGGACAGCAATTTTTTGGAGTAGGGAAACGCACTGTAAATAGTTGCCGTTTCTTTGCAGCATCTTGGCATAATGTAACCCGAGATAATAATTTTGAGGATTTTTCGCATAAAAATCTTTTGCCAGTTCCTCTGCTTTCAGGTTATTTCCCTGTTCAAAGAAAAACCTTGACGCAAACAATCCAGCCCGCCAATCGCTTCCGGCAAGATTCAATGCTTTTTCCACATCGGCCAGTGCCTCTGAACTTCCTTTTGTCCAAAGTTCGGCCCTTGCAATGTAGAACGGAAAGAATGATGGGGTATCTTTGCAATCTTTCCAGAGCTTAGTCCCTTTTTCCCGGGCCCCGGCATTTAAATAGATCAAACCAGTATAATACTTGATTTTCCAGTCGTTCGAGATTTTTTGTGCCCATTCGAGTGGCTTTAGTGTTTCGGTCCTGAACGGTAATGCAAACAATGGATCTGTATTTATTGCCTTCGTCAACAGTGAATTGGCCAGTTGCTGATTTCCATTCAGATGGTTCAGGTAAGCTTCCCAAATCAAAACAACTGGTTTATTTTCAGGAGCAAGACCCAAAATTTTCAAGGCTTCTGAAATTTGCCCTTTGCCATAGTACCAAAGTGCATATTCAAGATAGGTCTCCTGTGGCAATTCATTTGTAACACAATTTAGGGCTTTGGCCTTATTTTCAGGTGAAGAATCGGATAAATATTTTTCAAACCTGATAAAATGGTTCAAAGGATCTTTTGATTCCATTTTGGTCAGCTCGACTGCAGACTCTTTCAAATTTCCCAGCTTTCTTAGACTGACCGCTTTCAATTGATTGGCTTCTGAACTTAACTGATTGTAATCCAAAGATTTATTCGCATAAATCAGCGATTGGTGATAATCACCTTTTGCGAGAAAAATAGAAGAAAGAGCACAGTAGGCAGCTGCACGCTGTGAAACTGAGGATGCTGCCAATGAATATCCATCAATAGCCGAGATGGTATCTCCCAAAGCAAGCGCAGCATTCCCATAATTCATGTTGGCATCGGCATCATAGGTATCTACTGAAAGTGCTTTTAAAGCATATTCCAATGCTTCCTTAAAATCAGTTTTCCGATAAGCAAGGGTAGAGATTCCATTTAAGGCTTGAACGAAATTGGGTTCAATGGAAATCGATTTGTGATAATCCTCATATGCAGTTTTATACAATCGCTGTCTTTCCTGCTCTTTTCCCTTTAAGGCCCAACCATATGCAGTTTCCCAGTTAAAACCCTTTGCTGGTTCTATTGGGCGCTTAAGCTGGCCTTTTGCAGGATCGTTTTCATACAACAATCTGTTATTTATCCAAACTGACAAATTGTTGGCGGAATTTTGAACTTCAAATGATTCTGCA
>CAIYPA010000456.1 GCA_903927965.1 uncultured Bacteroidia bacterium
AAAATATTTTAGTACTATGTGGTACATAGTACCATCTTATAGCCATATATTTGTATTGCATACATCAGGGTAATAGATGGTATTATAATAAAAACTAAAAGTCATGAAAACGCTGATCAGAAATATAAAATTTGGAGCCTTAATCATCGGAATGTCGTTACTTTTCTCATGTAGTTCCAGCCCGGTTATGGTTTCATCAATCGGAATTGGCACCATCACCCGCACAATTCCTTTAATGGCAAAAGCAGCAAAAAAATATACCGGTAATAAATTGTCCAGGTTTCTTAAAAGTTCTTCTGCGACAAAAACAGGAAGCGCTCCATCAAACAGGAAAAAGTCAGAAACGGGAAAGACCGTTAGGGTAATGCCCATCTCAATTGGAATGGTTGGTGAATTTCAGCTCGCTTCTTCGATTGATCGTTCACTTTAAAAAACAGCAAAACGAATAGTCACAACTTTAAAAATTTTTCTAAATGAAAACACCATGAATCTTGAAAACACAAAAGCTCAAATGCGGAAAGGTATTCTGGAGTACTGCATACTTCTTACCCTTTCCAGAAAACCATCTTACGCTTCGGATATCATCGCAGAGATGAAAACAGCGCAGATGATTGTGGTAGAAGGGACTTTGTATCCGCTTCTGACCCGGTTAAAAAATGACGGCTACCTCGGATATCGCTGGGAAGAGTCGGTACAAGGACCTCCCCGCAAATATTACGAACTTACAGAAGACGGCAAGTTGTTCCTTAACGAACTGGACCTTGCCTGGAAAGATTTGGTAGAAGCAATCAACCAACTTAAATAATCACGTTTAACAATCAATTCATCATGAAAAAAACATTTACAATCAATATCAGTGGTACAGTTTTTCACATCGACGACGATGCATATGAAAGACTAAACAATTACATCTTCCAGATAAACAGGCATTTTGGCAATGATGCCGATGCAAAGGAAATCGTTGAGGACATCGAATCCAGGATTTCGGAGCTTTTTCAGGAACGCATTAAAGATGGTAGCGAGGTCATCACCCTCGAACAGGTCAATGAAATTATCGTAATTATGGGTATGCCTGAAGCTTTTGCAGAACCTAACGAAGCTGAACCTGTGAAAAAAATGCCGCGCAACAAGGGCAGAAAGCTCTATCGTGATCCTGACGACCGTGTATTAGGTGGGGTCTGTAGCGGATTGGGTGCATTCTTTGATTTCGATCCGATCATTATCCGGTTGATTTTCGTCCTGCTCGTATTTCTTGGTGCCGGATCGAGCATAATCATCTACCTGATTTTGTGGATTGTCGTGCCACGTGCCATGAACACGGCACAAAGGCTGGAGATGAAAGGTGAAGAAGTCAATATCAACAACATCTCCAAAACGATCAAGGATGAGATCCAGGATGTAAAAGACAACTACCACAATTTCAGGTCCTCCAAATCGTATGCTAGGGGTCGCGAAAATATTGAAGAGGTCGGAAACGTTTTTGTTTCGGTAATCAGAGCAATCCTCAAAATTTTCATCGTATTCTTTGGCGTCATCCTTTTGTTTGTTGGAATTCTCTGTATCATCGCATTGATCACATCTCTTTTTGTCACCAACGAATTTATGGGAATATCACCTTTCCACGAAGGTTTGCCACATTATCTCGACCTGTTTGTAAGCGGAGCTACTCTGTCCTGGTTCTGGGTTGGGGTTTGCCTGACCGTTGGAATACCACTTATTATGCTGATCTACCTTGGGACAAAGCTCATCTTCAGGTTCAAATCGAACAATCCTGCAATTGGGATGTCGGCCTTCGGACTTTGGGTAATCGGAATCATCCTGTTGATTTCTATGGCTGTACGGGGTTTCGGTGATTTCAAAAGTGTCTCAACGACCACAAAGCAGGAATCCTTTACCACTAAATCGGATACCCTGGTTTTAAAGCTTGGGAAAGATGATTACAGCGATTATCTTGATTCAAACATCGACTTCGATGGTTTGCGGATCGCCTCAGTGGATGGCAAACAGTTTTTGTTGAACAAACCGACCCTGGATATCGTGAAGAGCGAAAACAATGAGTTCGGTATGGTCATCAAAACTAAGGCACGTGGCCGTGACCTCGACAAAGCCCAGAACAATGCCAGGGACATCAACTATAAATATGTACAGCAAGACTCTGTCCTGACTTTCCAACCCTGGTTTGTCCTTCCCGATAAAACTGTGTGGCACAAACAAGAGGTGGACATTGTCTTAAAAGTTCCAGAAAACAAAACCATCTTTTTAAGCGATGGGATGATCAAAATTCTCCATGACGTGAAAAACACATCAGATATGTGGGACGGTGACATGGGTGGAAAATACTGGACAATGAAACCGGAAGGTTTGGAACTGACACAAAGAAAACAAGCATCAACAGAACCCGTTAAAAAACTTAAAAAATGAACTTATTTTTCAAACTTGGGGTATTGGTGGCATTGCTGATCTCCACCTTAACAGGATCAGCACAAAGCAAGTCATATCGGGTTTTTGACGAATATGCAAATAAAGAGGGGTTTACCTATTTCGCATTCTCCAGGGCAATGATCGATGCCGTTAATTTAACCCTCGACGAAGAGAACAAAAAAGTGACCGGCGATTTGAATGAGATCAGGTTTTTGCTCCTCAACCGGGAAAAAAGCAACCTTGGCAGCTCATTTTCAAAAGTCCTTGCCAATAAATTTGAAAATCTAGGTTACAGAAAAGCAGAACCCAAAGATTCCGATAAGAATGAAGATGTTGAATTCTGGATCGATGGTGATTCAAAAAGGATCAATGAATGCCATGTGATCGTAAGGAACAGCGAGGATAAACAATTCAGTTGCCTGGTTTCGTTCTATGGCAAATTCAAGGTTGAGGATCTGGAAAGCCTTGAAAAATTCAGCCGCAAGCAGGGGAATAAAAAGGATTAAACGTGGTACTTTAATATTGTTTGGAATTTTAATTGTAATGTTAGCCGGATTGGTTTCAAAACCAGTCCGGTTTTCTATTTTCTGAACCTGTCCATCTCCCGTTCGGCATCCTTCGATTTCAGGCTTTGCCGTTTGTCATAATTGGCTTTACCTTTGGCGAGTGCAATCTCCATTTTTGCCAAACCTTTGTCGTTCAGAAACAACCGTATTGGAACAATGGTAAGTCCCGATTCCTTTAGTTTACGTTCGAGCTTGTTCAGTTCCCTTCTGCTCAGGAGCAACTTGCGTTCACGCCTGACTTCATGGTTGTTGCAGGTTCCAAAATCGTATTCCGAGATGCTAAGGTTTTTGATATACAACTCGCCCGACATGAAATGGCAATAGGCATCGTTCATGCTTACCTTGCTCAGCCTGATCGATTTTATCTCGGTGCCCAATAGCACCATTCCGGCAACATACTTCTCGATAAACTCATAATCGAAGCTTGCCCTTTTATTTTTTATGTTGATATTCTGCTGAAGTGACATGATCTGATCCTTAAAATGCTGGTTGCAAAATTAACAAAAGGATTGATGAATTTCTATTCGGATCGGGGAGGTTGATTACATTTCCACCACCTAATCTGCTTTTTGATTATGCCTCATCAGCGAATGGTGCCGCCTTGTTTTACCTGATTGCCTGGGAGCATGTATCGGGAAAAATATTCATTTGCAATTAAATCCAATATCGTTTTATTCAAGCCGCGCAACGGGTCAACCATAAAATGCCTTTCGCGATTGCAAAAACTGGTGACATTAAAAAATCGTTTCATGTGACGTTATTTTCTAAAAATATAAGGAATATTGGTTTCCTGACCTGATTTTTGATTTCGGATTTTTGATTTCAGATTGCCCGAACTAAGATCTGTAGGATGGGATCTCCGCAGAAGAATAAAGAAGATAAGGGATGAAACAGAGGATTTAAGGCGGGTATAAAAGATAGGTGCGGACACACAGATCAACCCCTACGATTTTCAAATTTCCAAATTGTTACATTTTCAAATTTCCAATTCATAAGGTAAGCTAATGTGTATCAATAACCGGCTCCCCTGCCATCGGGAATTGTGCTATCTGCCTGCACTTCTTTTGGCGACAACAGGATGACAGAAGCGGAGCCGTAAAGGTCGCATATTTCCCTGCCATTTTAAGGGCTTCCGTCCACGTGATCTTTTTCAACCTTCATTACTCCTTCACATTTTGTCTTGGTTTTCATATCGTTAGTATTTTAATTCTTTAATCTTTTTTTTTGACCTTCATGGCGCCCGGCAATCACCCAACCAAAGCGGCGCAATCAGAAAGTTCAAAAAAGCCAAATCGATTCATGCGCCGTAACTGCCAACCGCCCGAAGCCAGCCGACAGTTAAAAAAAGAGTTTTAATGAAAAGGATGGACCACATTGTGGCCCATCCTTTTCAAATCGGATACTCTAGAATACGAAACGTATTGAAGTTTTTGAATATTCTTGATAATTAATAACTTACAGAAAGGATCAAAGTTTATAATACTGCTCCCATCCTTTGCGCGGTGCCGCATTTACAAGCAATTCGTTGGCTACCTTATTGTTGGTGATCTGCTTCTTTTCACGGTCGAAAACCAGTTTGGTATTCAACTGTTGTGCCAATACGCCAAGATTGAATACCTGGCTAAGCGGGCCTGAAATTTCGAACCTGGAACGGCAGATTTCTTGTCCTTTAACAGCCAGTAAGAAGTTGGCAAAGTGGTTGGAAGGACTTTTCGCCACTTCGGGCAATTTCGAGGCCATCTCTTTTGCTTTGGCCTCAGGAATAATCGACAACGTACTGCCATGAGAACCACCTTTGAAAATCAGCTCTTTGCTGTAAATAATCTTGCCTGGGTTTAATTTTGAAGGTTGAATCTTGCCCGTACTTGTTGGCGGAATATTTGGATCCAAAGCGGAAACGCCATATCCTTCAGGGACCTGAGGTACATTGTTTACGCCATCGTACCAGGTAATATCCATTGCCGGCATATTGCCACGTTTCGGGAATTTGAATACAAGGGTCGTTGATTGTGGATAGTAGTAACTGTTCCATCCTTCGGCTTTAAGCGCTTCAACTTCATAAGGAAGGCCAAGGTCCAGAAATTCATGGCATGTGTCGATGATGTGTGCTCCCCAGTCGCCCAAAGCACCCATTCCAAAGTCATACCAGCAACGCCATTGACCCAGGTGATAATCTTTGTTGTAGTCGTGTTTTTTTGCGGTGGTCATGTGCCATTGTTCCCAATCCAAAGTAGCAGGAATGGGTTGTGCATCAGGGTATTTTGCATTTTTGAAATCCCAACCATGCCAGCGGCGGGCCGAGTTCATATGGGCCGTTACGGCAGTCACGTCTTTAATGATGCCCGCTTCTTTCCAGGCTTTGAACTGGAAATAATTGGCTTCAGAATGTCCCTGGTTGCCCATCTGGTTGGCCACCTTGTATTTTTTGGCGGCGTTCATCATAAGCTGAACTTCGTTAAAGGTACGACCCATTGGTTTTTCGCTGTAGATCCCTTTTCCAAGGCTCATGGCGAGCATCGCAATCGGGAAATGGGCAAAGTCAGGAACACCGGCAGTAACCGCGTCAATCTGGCTACCCATTTTGTCGAACATCACCCTGAAATCCTGAAATTTAGCAACATTGGGGAACATGTTCATAACCTTTAAAGTATGGGGGGCACCCATGTCAACGTCGCACAACGCCACAATATTGCATAAACCTGTGTCATACAACGCCTGGGCGATTTCCCCTCCACGGTTTCCAATCCCGCATAACGCCAGGTTGACCTTTTCACCGGCGGCCACCGATTTTGTGGCAGGTTGCTCCACTCCTGAAACTGTATTTGTCAGGATCGTTGGGAGGGCAGTAACAGCACTCAATGTTAGGGCCTTTCTCAAAAAGGACCTTCTTGACGATTCATTCTGTTCCATAAAAACGTTTATAAATAGTTAAATATTAAAGTGTTATATGTTTTTTGTACTTTCTGTATTCAAAGAAGGAAGATTCGATGTGAGATCCCTTTCCCTCCTTAAAGGCATGGTAAAAATAATGGTTTTTGAATTAGAATTGCGGAATTCCATTTAATTAATAGGAGTTGATTTTTATTTCAATATAATTTAAGCCAGGGTTCAACCGGATGGTTTGAAATGAAGGATTGACCTTTTCCCCATTGAGCTGGACCACTTCGTCAACAGCCATGGAGACAGTGAATTCCCCTACAGTATTGGCGGGCAATTCAATCTTATAGGTTTTTAAACGGTCGCTTACTTTCCTGTATTCACCTTTGAAGGGTCCATGAATTGTTGGAACTTTAATTGTGCTGAATTTCAGGTTGCCCATCTGAGGCTTAATCTGAACAATACCAAAACCTGCAACTTTGGGTTGGATTCCCCAAAGGAAACGGGGGATGATATTGGCTGGAGCAGCTCCCCAGGCGTGGTTCCAATCCGAATTGGGTTTGTATTTCATGTCCCAGGCTTCAAGGGCAATTGTCGAACCCGACCTGATCATGTTCCACCAGCTTCGATCGTTGGTGGCCCGCATCAGATCGAGCGCATACTGACCTTCGCCAGCTTCATACAGACCTTCAAGTAAAAACTGGGAACCATAAACACTGCAAGCCATGCCACGTGTTTTGATATAATCAGTGACTGTTTTTGTATATGCTGCTGGAACAATACCAAATGCCAATGCAGTCATATTTGAATGGATCGAACCATGGCTTGAGCCTTCACCGTCGATATAAATACCTTTCTTTGAGTCAAATAGCTTTTGGTTAATCGATTGTTTCACTTTTGCAGCCATCACTTCAAAATGGTCCTTATCGGCTGATTGATTGAGCAATCCGGCCATGATGGCCATGATTTTCATATCTTGGTAAAAGAAGCAGTTCACCACAGTATTGAAGGGAAGCATTTCATGCCCATCGCGTTCCCCTTCCGATGTGACAAGTTTCCATCCTGTGTCTTTTTGTGCAGGTGGCCAGTCAACAATATCCTTTATCCGTTTTGTGCTGTCGACAAAACCAATTTTCAGCATAAAATCACCATTAACTTTGCCGGATACTGTGCTGATCAAACCGTCCTCACGGGCAAGGTCGATCAGGGTCTTGTTTTTAAGATTGCCATAATATTTCCGAAGCAATTCGATATCACCTGTATAGAGATAATCCTGATAGACCATCATCGCCGTATGGAGCAACCATTCGGTAGGCCAGGTGGGATGGCCCATAAAATATTCGATGGTCTGTTTGGCCATTGCATATTCGCTGTCGGTGTTGTAATGACCAAGCTGGTTAATGTATGCATCTGCCTCATAGGCAATACGTTCCCTGTCCCCATCAATGTAAAGTCCTGTAAATGAGGTTGCTTTCATCGTGTATTTGCACAAGTCCCAAACCTGGTTCAAAACGGTATCGGAACTTGTAAAACTGCTTTTCGATTCATCAAAATAGTGAAAATAAGCCTTTTGATGCAGGTCATTAATCGAAATCGGTTGCCTGGCATTTTTGATTTCCGCATACCTGAAAGGGGTTACTATGCCAAATGAATCGGGAAGTTGGACTGCCGCAGGTAATGTATTTCGTTTATCAACAGGCAATTGAAGGACATAATTTACCTTGTTGGGGGAGACCTGAAGTTTTACCTCGCTGAAGCGGATGGTTCCTCCCGGTTTGGAATCGATCCTGCCATCGAGCAGTTTTTCCCCCAGGCAAATCAGGAGGGTTTCAGTCTTGTTTGTCTTGTAATTCAGTTCCAACGTACCGAAAGCATCTTTCCCAAAATCGGCGAAGTAGCTCCCATCGGGATTTTTTACCAAAGAAACAGGTGCTATCCGTTCCATCTGGAAAATATTGTGGGATGTTATTGGATCCCCAAATTTTCCGGTCTTAAATTCCTGCACAGCAGAATAATCGGATAACCGGTTGTCCCTGTCCCAAATCCTCACTTTCCAGAACCAGGATGTATTTTCTTTTAAAGGAGTTCCTCCAAATTCAACATTTATGGAACTGCTTGCCCGAACCTGACCACTGTCCCAGATATCTGCTATATTGTTGTCTATTAATTGTTTATTTGATGAAACCAAAATCTGGTAGCCGTTTTGTGAAACTGCCTGCTTTGGGACGATCCACCCAAACTCAGGTTTGGCATCAACGATCCTTGCATTTTCCGGTTTACGGATATGCTCAACCGTTAAGCCCGATGGGAAACCCGAATAGGGATCGGCATATTTATCTGAAAGTTGATCCAATTTTTTGCGAAGCGCAACCAATACTTTTTCCTGACTTTTCTGTTTAACAAGGTTTTCTTTTTCAAGTGGATCAGTTGTGAGGTGGTACAATTCCTCCCAGGTTTTGTCGTTTACATACCTGAAATATTTCCATTCGGCAGTACGGACCCCTTCGCTTGGCGGAATGTCTTTAAATTCCCAAAGGTGTTCAATCAGGATCGTATCACGGCCCAAAATTTTCACGTTTCCCTGAACAATGGGAAGCAGGCTTTTGCCATGCCAGGTTTTTGGCTGGGGTGCTCCCGCCAGGTTCATTAGCGTAGCCGGAACATCAATGTTCAATGCCATATCCTCAATATCCTGATGTTTGTTGACCCTTGGATCATAAACGATTAAAGGAACCCTCACCGAATTGTCGTACATGAGCCATTTGTCTGCCAACTGCCTGTCGCCCAAAAAATAGCCATTGTCCCCCATGAAAATGATCACCGTATTTCTATCCATTTCCAACTCTTTCAACTTATTTCTGATCTTCCCAATCTCCCTGTCAATTTCGGTAATCATCCGGTAATAACCTTTCACACTTTGCTGGTATTTTTCGGGGGTATCGAATCGCCACGTCCAGCGCAAACGGTTATAACCCTCACGGACAGCCTTTGGCAACCTGTTAAAATAGGTGTCCTCACCCAGTTGGGGATCGGGAATTGTCACGTCCTTGTACAACTGGTCCGACTCTTTCTGCCAGAAATACTGGCCAGTCGAATTGTCGTGGGCATGTGGGGCGCTGAAACTCAATGAAAGACAAAATGGCTGATTTGTAGGTGCTTTACTGATAAACTCAAGGGCTTTTTCTCCCGTATAGCGTGTCAGGTGGACAGTGTCGTTGCCAAGTTTTTTGTAGAAATATCCACGTCGGTCACCAAAGGCGGTATTCCGGTCATAATCCTCGATCACATTGAATAACTGATCTTTGGCATCGTAGTTCACCCCCAGTTTTCCGAAGAATCCGGTATAATAGCCTGCCTCCCTGATCAATTTGGGATAAGATTGGTTCATGAACTCTTCCCTGACAGGCCCGGTTTGGAACGTATATTTATGGGTACGTTCGTATAATCCGGTCAGGATGCTAGCACGGCTTGCAGCGCAAATTGGGGTTGTGGCGAATGCATTTTTGAAATAACACCCCTCTTTTGCAAGTCGGTCTATTTCTGGCGTTTGGATGATTTTGTTCCCTGCATAACCTAGCGCATCAAAACGCTGGTCATCGGTAAGGATAAAAATAATGTTCGGTCTGGGATTGGCTTCCTTTGCCTGATTTGCCGAATATCCTGATAAGGAAAGGCTTAGCAAAGTTGGGACAATTCCGAGAGTTAATTGAATTTGGTTCATATATAATTGATTATTAGTCTATAATGAAAATCCCCCTTGGTCCCCCTTTTTCCAAGGGGGAGACGTAAGGAGTTT
>CAIYPA010000457.1 GCA_903927965.1 uncultured Bacteroidia bacterium
AACGGTTAGGCGAAGCCATTGGTTTAATTTCTGTAATTGCCCTGGTCCTGACTTTTATGGGAATCCTGGGCCAGGTTTTCCAGATCAGCCTGAACCGTACAAAGGAAATTGGCATTCGTAAAGTGAACGGGGCCACGATTTCCGACATTCTTGCTGACATGAACAAGGAATTCCTGATTTGGGTACTGGTTTCCCTTGTCATCGCCATTCCATTAGCAAATTATATTGTAGAGAAGTGGCTTGAGGGTTTTGCCTATCGGACACAAATCGGGTGGTGGATCTATATTGTTTCTGGATTGATCATGCTTATAACCGTAGCAGTAACAGTTACACTTCAGAGCTGGAAAGCAGCAACGAGGAATCCGGTCGAAGCACTGCGGTATGAATAGGATTCACCCCAACCCCTTAAGGGACTATCTTCGGAATAAATTTTGTTAATAAATAGATTCTGGGAGTGGTGGTTGGATGTAGGGGTGGACCTGTGTGTCCACCCGTAAAAGAAAAATAATTGCAAGATCAAATGACCCATGTGCCGCAATGCACAGAAATTTGAAATGTAACGGTGGGTGGATCTTTAAAATATTAAATAATTGAAGATTAATACATTAACTAAATGAATTTGCAAAACCTTAAAATTGCCATTCGGCGGATTACCCAAAATTTCAGGCTGACATTGCTGATCTTTGTTGGCCTCGTGATCGGATTGACCAGTAGCCTGGTGATTTATGTAAAGGTCAACCATGAGCTGAGTTTTGATGCTTTCCATACCCAAAGCAAAAATACCTTCAGGGTGGTCAGGGTAACTTCCGGCCTCGACTACTTAAGTGGCGGTTTTGAATACAGGGCGGGCATTTATTTCCCATTTCCCAGTGAGTTTAAAAAGTCAATTCCCGAGATGCGAAGTGTCACATCTTTGTTCTATGCGGGTGGCCAAAAAATAGGGATACCTTCAAAGGGAAATGCAGAGGGAAAAGTATTTTCAATGGACGATGGGGTCGTTTTCGCCGAATCATCTTTTTTTGATGTTTTCGATTTTGGAAAAACAAGGATCAAATGGCTCAAAGGTGAAGGTAAACAAACATTGGATAAGCCATTTACAGCAATCATAACCAAAGAAACTGCCAATAAGCTTTTTTTGGATCAGGAGCCAATTGGACAGGTGATGGACGTTTTTGGAAAAACTTTCACGGTCACTGGTGTAGTCAGTGATTTTCCTGTGAATACCGATTTCCCTTTTAAGGTTATTTTGTCATTGGTGACCTTTTCAGAATCAATAGCTAAAGACGCTTTCGCAAATTGGGATGGTTTATCGGATATTTTTCAATGTTATGTGGTGTTGAATGATAAATATGAAGTATCTGCTGTGGAGCAGAAAATCAAAGCCCTTCATGCTTTACATCGTCATGATGAATATGTGGAGCGCAGGTTGTTTAAACTTCAGCCACTAAGCGAAGTGCACAAGGATAGCCAATTTGGGAACTTTAATCAACACACTGTTAGCGGAGGATTGCTTTTGGCGATTTCGATGGTTGGAATCTTTATTTTTCTGATTGCCTTCTTCAACTATAGCAATTTCTTTTTAGCCGAAACATTTAAACAGAAAAAGCAGATTGCTTTAAAGCTGATATTGGGAAGCAAACCTTTGTCTATTCTATACCAGTTTCTTACCGAGTCACTGCTTGTGACATTCAGTGCTTTGATTGTTAGTCTGTTTCTTACCTTCATCATACTTAAAAACTTCTATTCATTTATTGATATCCCGGCAGGTTATACCCCTGAAATGAGATGGTCGGCAGTACTGTTTATCTTTTCCCTTTTATTTTCTGGAGGGATTCTCTCCGTGATTTTCTCTTTCTTCAATATAAACCTTGAATCCTTATCCAATTTATTGAAGAAAAATGACAGTGGTTATACCGGTCGGGAAAATGTATTCGGAAAATGGAGTGTGATCCTTCAATTTGTAGTTGCACAGGCAGTTATTATTGCAACCTTGTTTATTGTGA
>CAIYPA010000458.1 GCA_903927965.1 uncultured Bacteroidia bacterium
CTAGTTACATTCAGTGCTTTGATTGTAAGTCTGTTTTTCACCTTCATCATTCTTAAAAACTTCTATTCGTTTATTGATATCCCGGCAGGTTATACCCCTGAAATGGGATGGTCGGCAGTACTGTTTATCTTTTCCCTTTTATTTTCTGGTGGGATTCTCTCCGTGATTTTCTCATTTTTCAATATAAACCTTGAATCCTTATCCAATTTATTGAAGAAAAATGACAGTGGTTATACCGGTCGGGAGAATGTATTCGGAAAATGGAGTGTGATCCTTCAATTTGTAGTTGCACAGGCAGTTATTATTGCAACCTTGTTTATTGTGAAACAAATCTATTTTATTAACCATCAGGATCTTGGGTATAACACTCAAAATGTAATGGTTGTAAGGTTACCTGGAGGTGCAAAATCGCAGATCAATGCTTTGTCGGGTGAATTGCTGGCCGACCCTAAAATAAAAGGAGTTGCTTTCAGTTCTGTAACTCCGGCTGAAACGAACAACTTTACGAACATCACGATGTTTCGGAACAATGAGAAAATGACAATAGATGCTGAACTAAAATCAATAGATACTTCATATATTAACTTATACGCACTAAAATTGATGGCAGGAGAGAATCTTGCTGCCACAGATACCGCTTTCAATATTATTGTAAATAAAGAATTGATCACTGAAATAGGATTTAAAACTGTTGATGAGGCCATAGGGGCACGTGTTGAAGGGTTTAGGAGAAATGGGGCAACCATAAAGGGGGTTGTAAATGATTTTTATTCAGGTTCATTGCACGACAAAATTAGGCCTGTCATACTAATGGCCAATCCAAATGGGTACAGTACAATGAGTATAAAGCTTGCCGATTCAGGGGGTGGCCATACTTTCATATCGGACGATATTCAGAAAGTGAAGAAAGTCTGGAATCAGCTGATTCCCAATCAGGATTTTGAATATCAGTTTTTAAGCGACAGGATCGACAATTTTTACAATTCTGAGTACAAAGCGATGAACCTGTTTTTGATTTTTGCCTCGGTTACCATCTTTTTATGCATATTGGGAATTTTGGGGCTCTCTCTGAGCATGAATGAGAAGCGGATAAAAGAGATCGGTATCCGAAAGGTTAACGGTGCTACTGTAACCGAAATTCTGACTTTGCTCAACAGTGATTTTGTAAAATGGGTGGCAATTGCATTTGTTGTCGCAGCTCCAATCGCCTGGTATGCAATGTTTAAATGGCTCGAAAACTTTGCCTACAAAACAAACCTGAGTTGGTGGGTCTTCGCCATTTCGATGATAATAGCACTTGTAATTACCTTAATAACAGTAAGTTGGCAAAGTTGGAAAGCGGCTGCACGAAATCCGGTGGAAGCTCTTCGCTATGAGTAATATAAACCTTCAAGGTTTCAAAAACCTTGAAGGTTTAGTAATTAAGTAATTAATTGATATAATGAATATTAAATACGGCTAAGGTTATGTATTTAAAAGGAATGATAAAGATTACACTGAGGAATTTTCAAATTAATATTGCCTCAACTGCAATAAAGATGCTTGGTTTGGCCATAAGTATCGCTTCGGTGATCGTTATTTGGGCCTATGTGATCAATGAAAACAAGTTTGACAAGGGAACACCTGGAAGCAATCGTATTTTCCGTTTGGAGTCAAACTGGGCCAGTATGCCCTCTTTTCTTGGCCATGCAATGAATCAGGATTTGACTGCAGACATCAAAGCTACACGTCTAAATTTTTGGGGTGATGTAGGCATCCAGGTTGACAATGTTCCTTTCAACCTAAAAAACTTCGCTTTTGCAGATAGTACCTTTTTTAAGGTTTTCCCACTTGAATTTGTTGCCGGAAATCCAGATGCGGCAATGATCCAACCATTCTCTTTGGTGCTTACTGAATCGCTCGCAAAAATATTATTTAAAAGGGGTGATGCACTTGGGAAAATAGTCCGGTTTGAGAACAAGTTCGATTTTACGGTTACCGGAATCATTAAAGATCAACCTTATCTCCATTTTAAAGTTGACCTTCTGGCTTCCATGGTCAGCCTTGAACAGATCGGGTACAAGGGGATCCTTAAACAGTATGATGGTTGGAGCTATCCAACTTATCTGTTGATGCCGGAAGGTTCAAAAACAATAGATTATGAGGAAAAGGTGAAGGGTTTCTTGAAGAAGGTGGGATATAAGGAAGGTTTCCGGTTACGTCCGTTCAATGAAATCTATTATTCGCCCGAAATTGAGAACGAAAGCAATACCAAACATGGCAACCTGTTGTATAACAATATACTGATTGCTGTTTCAATTTTTATCCTATTGCTTGCCGCTATTAATTTCATCAATCTGACCATTGCAAATGCAGTTTCAAGATCGAAGGAGGTGAGCATCAAAAAACTACAGGGTGCTTCAGTTCATCAGTTGGTGGCCCAGTTTCTTTTTGAAACAGTTCTGATTATCATTATTTCCGTTGGATTGTCTTTTGTTTTCCTTGCGATATCCAATTCGCTGTTAAGTTCATTATCAGGTTTTTATATTCTTCCTATTGAATTGTGGACTGCTCAAAATCTGTTGATTTTTTGTACCGGTCTTTTTGCCTTTATCCTCCTCGCTGGAGTTTATCCAAGCCTTTATATCAGCTCTTATACTGTCAATGCAAACAAAGGGAAGTCTTCAGGAGCCGTAAACCATAATTTGGTTCGCAATGGTTTGATTATCTTTCAGAACCTCGTTTCCATTACATTAATCTGCTGTACATTGATCGTTAACCAGCAATTCCGGTACATGAACAAAAAGGATTTGGGGTTCAATAAAAAGGATCTCGTTAATCTAAAACTAAACGCCCAGTTGAAAGATCATTTGGATTTGTTTAGGGAAAAGTTATCCAAATATCCTGAAATTGTAAGCCTCTCCTATTCCAGCAGGATTCCCGGAAATTATTGGGGATCATGGTGTTGTGTGAAAATTGAAGGTAAAGAAAACAAGTACTTTAACAACTATGTCGATCAGGATTACCTTAAAACCATGGGGATCAAAATCAAGGAAGGTCGTGACTTTTCGTTGGACAATCCAGGTGACCTGAAAACGACTTATCTGATCAATGAGACAGCAGTAAAACTTTATGATCTGAAAAATCCGATCGGACAGATCATTATTCCAGGCAATGGCATTCAGGGTCAGATTATCGGGGTCATCCACGATTTTCATTACAGGGGGTTAAACTACGAACAGTCACCATTATTGCTATTTTATACTCCTGAATATCTGAATTATGTGAACATAAAAATTGCCACTACCAATATTCCTCTGGCACTTGAACGGATAAAGGAGGTTTGGGGCGAGGTATGCCCTGCGTTTGCATTCGAATATAACTTCCTGGATGAAACATTTGACTTACAGTACAAGTCTGAAAAGAAATTTGAAAACCTTCTCTTTGCGTTTGCTTTACTTGCTGTATTCGTCGCAAGCATTGGGCTGTTTGGCCTTTCAATTTATGGTACCGAACGGCGGATCAAAGAGATTGGCATCCGCAAAGTCAACGGTGCCAAAGTTGCTGAGATATTGATGATGCTGAATAAAGGCTTCATAAAATGGGTGGTGATTGCTTTTATAATGTCTATTCCAATCACGTGGATTGCAATGGATAAATGGCTTGAAAACTTTGCTTTCAAAACAAACCTGAGTTGGTGGATTTTTGGGATAGCTGGATTATTGGCTTTATTAATTGCGTTAATCACTGTGAGTTGGCAAAGCTGGAGGGCAGCTACGCGAAATCCTGTCGACGCGTTACGGTACGAATAGCGTGGAGCGCGGGGCATGGTGCTTGGGGCATGGTGCTTGGAGCTTGGAGTTTTGGGCAGGGGCTTGGAGTGGGAAGAAGGAATAAAGGAGACCGGAAAACGGATTTGGATTCAAAGCACCAGAGGTGCGGAATATTGGTAGAAATGGAATCAGGTCCCTGACAGAGCGGCGCAATCAGGAAGTAAGGAATAGGACAAATTCACCTTGCGCCGTAATGCAACAGTCTGAATATTGAAGGATGAAATTAGTGAAGTGAGTTTTTTTGAAACTATGATTAACTATGAAAAATAAGAAGTCTAAAGGTTTGATTTTCAAAATTTTTCAAGAAAATAACTAGGAATTACGATGGAAATATTTTCAAATTTTGATTTAAACAAAATGGTATTAAGTTCCAAAAAGGTATTTTTCGATCTTAAAACATTATGGTTTTTTACAGCTTTTTCAAATGCTTTGAATGGGATCGAATCTTTAAGTAATGCAGCACTTATCAAAACGTTATTATCAAATACGATTTTCATCTATTTTCTTAATAACTCATTTAATTTTTCCTCTGTAAGGCCTTGCTTCGCAGCATATACTCCAATATCTTCCATAACCTGCAGGATAGGTCGTGGTTCAGAAACCCACAGATCGATAAGCTGTGTAAGCTCCAATTTTTTGTCTTCGGATAATGAATTTATTCTTTCCGCTGTATCGTTCTTTACCTGTAATGTAATAGCTTTCATGGGTCGATCAATTGATATTACAAATATACGAAATATTAAAATTGGGGCAAATAATTAAAGATAAAAGCTTTCAGGGAGCAAATCCTGATACGTTCTTTGAAAAGATAATCATCAGAAGAAGGTGTAATGACATAGTTCATCGGTGCGTTTAAATCTTCAAAGGCGATGAAATTGCCTTTGGACAGTTGTGGCGAATTGGAATATTTGATTTCGGCAGTAGCAACAACGGTTAACCCCTTGGTAATTACCAGATCGACTTCAGCTCCATTGTGCGTCCGGTAAAAATATAGGTCCAACTGATTCTTTTTTAAAGCCTGTATTTGATTGATCACAAACGATTCCCATGAACTTCCGACAATCGGATTTCCTGAAAGGCTGTTAAGATCGGTAACCCCAACTAAATGGTGGAGGATACCGGTGTCAGCAAGGTAAACCTTGGGTGTCTTGACCAAACGTTTTGATATGTTCCACGAAAAAGGGTGAAGGCTCTTTAATAAAAACGCTTCTTCCAGAAAGTCAACGTATCGTTTGATGGTTGGTGTAGATACTCCAAGTGAATTCCCCAATGTGGTTGCATTAAACAGTTGTCCGTTTAAATGAGCCATCATCGTCCACAGATTACGGATGATTTTTGGCGAAGCATTTAGTCCCAACTGCAACAAATCGCGGTTCAGATAAGTACTGACAAAGTTCTCCATCCAACGGTACGCCAGATCATTATTTTTGGCAAACAGTACTTTTGGAAATCCACCCTTGATCCACAAGTCGTTCAGTGTGATGGTTTCAGGAGCTTCAAGGATATCGAATGGCTGCAATTGATGGTAGGCAATCCGTCCTGCCAGTGACTCTGAAGAATGTCGGATTAGCTCTGGTGAGGCTGAACCCAATAACAGAAATTGTCCAGGCTCACGGGTTTTGTCAACCAAAGCCCTTAGAAGTGGAAACAGTTCCTTTTTAATCTGAACTTCGTCAATGACAATTAGTTTATCCGAATGTTGTGATAAAAACAGCTCTGCCTCATTCAGCTTGAACAAATCCGACTGTAGTTCCAGGTCAAGATAAAGCGTTGGTTTGGAGGAATCAGAGATGATCTGTTCTGCCAAAGTTGTTTTGCCAACCTGGCGGGGACCAATGATGGATGCAACCGGGAAAAAACTCAGTGAATCCTTAATGTCCGTAAAGATTCTTCTGTTGATCATGTTTTATGAGATTTAATTTTAAATTTTCATGGCAAATATACTAATTAATCCATGAAAATTTAAAATCAAATTTTAAAATTTCATGGATAGATTAAAATATTTTAGATTGATAGTTCTGAAATAAAATACATTATAAACTATTTAAATTGCTGAATATGATTCAATTATCGCACATTAACAAGTATTACGACTCCAAATTTCAACGCACCTATGTTTTGAAGGACATCATGCTCGATGTTAAAGAAGGGGAATTCCTGAGCATCATGGGCCCAAGCGGATCTGGAAAGTCAACTTTACTGAATATCATTGGTTTGCTGGATGCCCCTTCAGACGGTAAATATGAACTGTTTGACAAATCGGTCCTTGAGCTCAAGGAGAAAGCCAAAGTGGATTACCACCGCAATTTTATGAGCTTTATTTTCCAGGCCTACCACCTGATCGAAGAGATGACCGTTTATGAGAACATCGAAACTCCGCTGATCTACAAAGGGGTAAAGAGCCGAGATCGTCAGGCAATGGTGGCAGACTTACTCGACAGGTTCAATATGGTAGCAAAAAAAGACCTTTTCCCGCAGCAACTTTCGGGAGGGCAGCAGCAATTGGTCGGCATTGCAAGGGCAATTATCAGTAAACCAAAGCTTTTATTAGCCGATGAACCTACGGGAAACCTTCATACCACTCAGGGGGAGATGATCATGGAGACCCTCAAAGAATTGAATAAAGAAGGGATGACCATTATCCAGGTCACCCACAATGAAAGGTTTGCGGGATATGGCAAACGGATCATCAGATTAGAAGACGGAAATATCCGATCCAATAATATAATCTTATAATTCAATGGATTATGAAATACTTAAAAATCAGCCTGTTTCTATTCTTATTGGTTGGCACTTCCTGTCACCGCAACAAGATGAAAACCGACAAAAATGCGTTGGTTAACCAGATCCTAACGGAAGAAGAACAATTGGCTCAGCGAGAAAAACTTCGCGTGGAACAAGAGAAACAATTGGCCGACTCGCTTGCCAAATTGCCCAAAGGGTTCAGGTTTAAGGAAGACAGGAGTGTTGATCCGCAGAAACCTCCTGTTGTGATCGACATTGCAGGAAGCCTTGAAAACATCGCGGAGGTCAAACTTTCAGATGTGGCATCCGACATCAAATATATCAGAATGGACAAGGTTCCGGATCTTAACCTGCCATCAACGATGAAGTACAAATACTATATGATGGACAACTACATCGTCGCACTGAATATTTACGGAACTCATCTGTTTTCAAAAGAAGGCAAATATATAAGGACAATTGTCAAAAGCGAGATTACAGGTGCTGAATATGATGTGAAAGACAACCGGCTAAAAGTCTGGATGGATTATACTTTGATTGGTGGCGGGACATCTGTCTGGTCACGTGGCAACAGCTTGTTTTATACTTATATAAATAACATTACCAGTCAGTACTACATCATGGAATATGACTGTACTCAGGATCAGCCAACACCCGGAAATGGTTTCGAACCTGAAAATCAGAACGGGATTACAGGTCTTGGAAAAGTGCTGATAGACATGAACCATGGGAAAACTACACCACCTGCACCACGCAAACATCAGGGGATGTGGAGCAATAGCCCTGAGGGAATATATGAAACAATGGGTGTTTTTTCACCCGACCGCAATACATATGTCAACAGCAATAGAAGAAATAAAGATATGTTGGGGATACTTAATCTGCGGGGTGATACACTTGCTTTGTTTGTTAAACTGGAACAATTGAAAAACTATACGAAATCGTTGATGCGCGGAACCGACGGGGGAACGCAATATGAAAAGGGGGGTGACTACTTTTTCCGGACCGATTTTAACGATACTATTTTTCAGGTCGTCCCGCCTAACCGGATCATACCCGTTTATGTTTTTAACCTTGGAAAATACAAAGTGAGTAAACAGGAGGGTGTCGATCCGGGTGTAAGCCTTGAGGGAAAGATCATTCCACAGGAATTTGCTGATACAAAGGATTACCTGTTTCTGACATTTACTAAGGATAATTATGATTGTCCGAATACGCGTAAAAACAAAAGTGTCAAAATTTATTCTGCCCTGTTCTCAAAAAAGAATGGGAAGTTGCAGATTGTTAAGAGTGATCCACTTGATTATGAGGCATCTATTCTTGAGAACAATTTGGATGGTGGTTATCCTGTCTGGCCATTATCGTATATGGTTGGCAATAAGGGTGAATTGATGCTTTCGCTGAAAGGAAACAACCTGAAATCATGGGTCAAAGGTGCGCCCTTTCAAAAATCAACAGCACCTGCTGATAAAAAGGAAAAGCTCAAGCAATTTGCCAGTTCTGTTGGCGATCAGGACGATATTTTAATGATTGTACAGTAAATCAGATTGATATGAACTACTACTTAAAATCGACAATCAGGAACTTGTCCAAAAAGCCGGTCTATTCATTGATCACGTTTGCCGGATTTACACTCGGGATTGCTGCCGGATTACTCATTTATTTATGGGTTTTCAATGAGCTCAACACCGATAAATTCCATCCCGGGTTCGATAGGATCTACCGTGTTTTGACACTTTCAAAACAGGGTGAAGAAATCGTGGAATCTCCTAATTGCTATCCTGCTGTGGCCCAGACCATGAAAGGTGCGTATCCACAAATTGAAAGTGCTGCCTATATCAGTTTCAGTTCCGAGGATTCACCCCTGAAATTGGAAGGGGGCAGCGAGAAAATTGAAGCCAGGAGTTGCACGGCAAATGAAGATTTCTTCAAGATCTTTTCCGGTTTTCAATTTCTGGAGGGCAAACCTGAAACCGCTTTTACTGAAGCCAACAACATTATCCTATCCGAAAAGGTAGCCCTGAAATTGTTTGGCGAAAAACCTGCCCTAGGCAAAAATGTTGTCAGCGATAAGTATTCTACTGAAATATATACAGTTAGTGGGGTTGTGCGAATTCCTGAAAATAGTCACCTCGATTTTGGGTACATGGCTTCGGGGAAAAGTAGCAGATTGGGCGATGTCGCGAATAGCTGGCAGGACAAGGGATGGTCACGGGTTTACATCAAACTTGCCGAAAATGCCGAAATCAACGATCAGTTTCTTTCATTGATCAGCAACCACATCAACCGGTATTCGAGGTTTACGGATAAGCTAATCTTTCAGCCTATTTCCGATATCCATCTGTATTCTGATTATGAGTCGTTTCTGGACAAGAACCTAAGCAGTTACAAATACGTCTGGATCTTTTCCGGATTGGCGCTGCTCATTATCCTGATGGCGTCGTTCAATTTCTCGGTCCTATCAGTTGCACGTGCATCAGAACGTTCGACCGAAATCGGGATCAAAAAAGTAAATGGTGCCGACCGTTTCCACCTGTTGAAACAGTTTATGGGCGAGTCGATCATTCAGGCAATTGCAGCAACACTTCTAGCTATATTCTTGATCTGGCTGTTGTTGCCCTGGTTCAATCACCTTTCGGGAAAGGAACTCCATCTTGTTTTTTCGATCAAATTAACATTCAATTTGTTATTAATCACGTTGCTAACGGGTATAATTTCAGGTGCTTATCCTTCGCTGTTCCTTTCATCGCTAAACCCGACCGGAATTTTCAGGGGTGGCAGCATCACAGGTTCCAGGGCAGGATTTATCCGGTTGTTGGTAACTGTTCAGTTTACGATCGCCATTTTCTTTATGATTGCCACCTCTTTTTTTATCAAACAGCTCAACTATGTCAGGACCAAAGACCTTGGGTTGAACCACCAGAATATTGTGGTCATCCCGACAGGTTTGTGGTACGACAACAAGTCTTTCAAGGATGAACTGCTAAAGAACCCAAATATCCAGGGTGTTTCGGCCAGCGTTTATGCACCGGTTGATTTTGAATGGAAATCCACGATTGCATTGAACCATCAGGGAGTAATTGATAGTCTGAACGTTTCACAATTTTGGGTGGATGAAGATTTTGCCAAAACCTACCAATTGGAAGTTGTGAAAGGTCAGTTTCTGCAAATGGATTACAGTGCCTACTGGAAAGAAAATGAAAAAGCAGGAAAAAGAGGGAAAGAAGAGAAGGATAATGCTGTTTCCATTCCCGTTGTGATCAACGAAACTGCCGAAAAACTGCTTGGGTTTGCCGATCCGATCGGACAGCGGTTTGGTGAAAATGTGATCGTCGGGGTGGTAAAAGATTTTCATTTCCGCCCATTACAGTATCCAATCGGACCGGTGATCCTTTCGAATAATCCTGAAAATATCATGACAATGAACGTAAAAATATCGCCGGAAAACAAGTCCGAATCATTAAAATATATACGTGATGTTTATGGGAAATACCGCGACCAACGCAACCTTTCGTACAGTTTCTTTGATGATTTGCTGAACGAAAAATACAAGGAAGAGGTGCAGCTTAAAAATATGTCAGTGGCTTTTTCTATCCTCGCGATCCTCATTTCGGTTTTGGGGATTTTGGGAATGGCCGTTTTTTCAATCGACCGGAGGGTCAAGGAGATCGGTATCCGTAAAATCAACGGGGCCAAAGTTTCGGAAGTGATGGCGATGCTCAATAAGGACTTTGTAAAATGGGTTTTGATCTCTTTTGCAATTGCCTCACCCATTGCAGGATACGTCATGGTAAAATGGCTTGAAAATTTTGCATATAAAACAACCCTGTGCTGGTGGGTTTTTGCTTTGGTGGGGTTGTTGGCATTGATAATTGCTATAATCACTGTAAGTTGGCAAAGCTGGAAGGCTGCAACAAGGAATCCAGTAGAGGCATTGAGGTACGAATAGCATGGGGCAAGGGGTAATGGGGCATGCGGCATAGGGCAGGCCGGTAGATTGAGGTCAATAAATTTGCCCATAACACTTAATTGGTAACCACGTTAAAAAAAATGATTTTGAAAATTAGGTTATAAACCTCAACTATTCACAATCAAAGAAAAGGTTAACTTTGAAACAAAAAAAGAGGGTCATGATAATTGAACGGACAGAAAAAGAAGTTATTATTAGGTTACCATCCTATGTGGACACAAATGGTTTGCAGAGATTTGTGGATTACCTTGCTTATAAGGAGGCAACCGCGTTGTCGAAAGCAAATCAATCGGCTGTTGATATTTTGGCAAAAGAAATTAAAAAAGGATGGTGGGAGATAAACCGTCGCCGCCTTGTTAAATGAAAATAGTCGTTGAAACCAATATTATATTCAGTGCATTGCTAAATTCGAATACTACGATCGGGGATCTTTTATTAAGCCCAGACAAGTACTTTGATTTTTACAGTTGCAATTACATGCGTTATGAAATTCAAAAGCATTGGCCACGGCTTAAAAATATCTCTAAGTTATCTGATGAACAACTTGAGATTTCCTACTCGCATCTTCTTTCAAGACTAAAATTTATCAATGAAGAAATAATTCCTGTAGAAATCTGGTTAGAAACTGAAAAAAATATAAAAGACATTGATATAGATGATATCGATTTTGTGGCGTTGACAAAATTTTTACGGGCAACATTATGGACAGGAGATAAGATTCTTTATAATGGCCTAAAGAAAAAAAACTTCATAAAAATTATTAATACTCCTGGATTACAATCGCTTAGTTTTATTAAAAGTGGGAAATAGGTATTTGGCTGTAGGTAATAATTTGCGAGGCAGCACCTAAAATTCAAAGGTTGGTATGAAAAGCCCCCTGCTTTAGTTTGGAAGTAATCATCAGGACAAATGAACCGAACCCTTGAATGTAGATTGCAATAAAAGTCCGAATTTTAAATAAGCATCTCTGCAATGATTTCAACTTGTATTTAATTGAATTTCAATATAATATGTACTAAGTAAAATAAATTTGATAAGCGGTCAAACATTATTTCACATTTTTCCAACCTTGATAGCCATCGTTTGAACGCCTGCCAAAACCTTATTTGCCTTTTTTTATTGTATAACTAAAAGTCAACCAAGCCCTTAATCCTTCCCATTTTGGGACAACGGCCTTTCCGGTTTCGGTATTCGACATTGTTTTGTCCTTATTATCAGATAAATAGAATGCTTTTGCCCCCATTGGGAATGAATACCCTATATTCATCCCGAAAGTAAAGAACATGATCGGATAAGAAATACAAATTCCAGGTTCAAGTGAGAAACTTTTAGCCTTTAAATTGAATTTTTCGTTGATCAGCAAACTATCTGCAACGTTGAAATATTCGTCGGTGCTTAACCTTGTTGTCGATTTTTCGGCAGATGTATAAAACGACACTTGTAATGTATTGATTTTCACTACTTCAACTTCAGCATAAATCCCCGGCGATATCGCATTGACGTTCATATCAAACCTATATTCCCCCGAATAATCCTTAACCGAGATTCTTGACCCTGTCGATTGGTAGGAGAGGCTTGCGCCGATGCTGATCCGATTGAATTTTACCAGAATTGCGGGGCGGTAAGTCCAATATGGTGGAAAGTCTGAAACGACCTTTGCTTCAAAAGGCAACGTTTTTAAGAGCGATTGATTTAAACCTTTAAGATCCGACATTGAATAGTTCCCTATCCCGGTCTGAAACATCAGGTCGTACTCTTGGGATTTTGCCTGAAGTGAAATGACCAGCATTAAAATTACAATCGGAGCTATTTGTTTCATTTTTATTTATTGGATAAAGTAGATCACCCCTTTGGTACTGATGATGGCATGGTTGGTCAAAATACAGCTTTGCATACACTGTTGTGCATTCATATTCACAGGGACCTGGCTGACAAATGTCCCATCTTCAAGTTTTCGAACTTTCAGATAACCTGCGTTGTAAGAGAGTATCTCCTGGTTCAAAAAATCAATATTGACAAGGTTTGGGTCATTTAAGGGATATTGTGCAATTGTCGAAAAGTCGGCGCAGCTTTTGATCGTAATGGTTGTTCCATCATAAAGAACTAGCCTATTGGGATTTAATGCATCAAACTGGTAGTATTGCGGAGCGGTAGTTTGTAGCGTGCTCCAGATTTCGGTGAACTGACCGTTTGAAAAATGGAGGAGCTTTAAATTGTAATTCTTTGCAAAAATGTAATCGCCATTCGAAGAAGCCATTACATCATTTGGGTAGAAATATCCCGTATTGTAATATCCCAATTGGGTATCATTAATAAAATCATAAACATAAAATCCATGCGTATCGTTCAGGATGATTGCAGTTCCGACATCGGAAACCGGAATCTGGGGGAAATAGTATTGCCCTGACAGAACCCTTACATCCCGGTTTATAGAATGTTGAAAATCAGCAGTATTCATAAACCTTACGGTACCAGTACAAAAATTATGGGGACTGATATACTTACCTGCCGGGGAGACTTGATAGCTTGTAAATTCACTGGAGCATGAAGTTGCGGCGGATTGGACCCGGTCCAGGATTCTTTTTTGCGACAGTGAATATTTGTATAGGCTATCGTAACCTGCTGTATAAATGAATTCATCCTTACTTACAGCGTGTGGAATAAAATAGCTTTCGTTTTCAAACCGTTTAAGGGAGAAGCCCAATGTCATCGCCTGGTACAGATCGTATTTATAGGTATAGATGAGATTTGCCTTGAAACTATTGGCACGTGGGACCACTTTCAGGATGAGGGCAATGTCATCACCAAAAAGGGCATTTGTGACAACATATGAAGTATCGTTGACATATTGGGTCGATTTAACTACCTTATAATTCATACCATTTGCATCGCTTTGCCTTACCTCATATTTTTGTAATGCATTGTAATATTTGCACTTGTCCCAGCTAAATACATACTTGTTGTCAGCGGATGCAACGAAGTGGACTTTTGGAAATTGAGCAGCTACATCAAGATAACCCCAGCGTATTCCGGTACCATCCCTCCTGACAGCCATTACTTCATACCGCGTCCCTTCTCCGATGTAGGTGCTGTCGATGAACGTAGTCGATATGGTATGCGACATGGCCTTGTCATAATCGTTCCTGTAAACAATAAATTCTTGCAGGTCAGATCCAAGATATCCAGTCCAGGCAATTTTCAGGAAACCATTCTCAAAGGTTGAAGTCAATTGCGCATAGAAATTTTTTATGACGATGATCTTCCATGAGTTCGTTAAGGAATAGGTCTCAGCACCAACAATATCGGCAAGACTTCCGGTTGCAGAATTTGTAACAATTTGGACAGTAGCCGTATGCATTCCTTCAGAAAGATTTCTGTGATCAATATAGAAATATCCACTGTCAGCTTCCACCATCGATTTTTCAGTTTGGTCAATAAAAAACCTTACTGACTTGATCTGATGGTTCGGGCTTTTAAATTTGAATTTGATGCTCTTGTCATCATAAATGTAAATGGTTTCTTTGTCAAGATCCAATGCAACCATTTGTATTTCAGGGGTTACATTTTCTTTGACAGGTTGGATATAGATTTGGGTTGTTTCATATTTGCAGGCATACGACAAAACCATCGTCAGGATAGCAAACAGAAATCCAGTCACATTTTTTTTCATAAAATTATACAATGATAATAATTTGAGGCAAAGGTAACCTTTTAAACGGAGGGGATGTATGTTTCCAAATCAATAATTTGAAATCCAAAAAAATACCAACATCTTTGTTGTACAAATTTTAAAGACAAAACATCAAATTAATAATCAAAAAATGAAAACACTCTTAATTACCCTTGTTGTATTTTTTATCCTCAACCTCGCATTTGATTGCCAGGCACAAACTGCAAAGCCTACTCCAACTCCCGACCAAATTATTGCCAACCTCAAAGCGGAAAACGATCGGTTGAAAAGCGATTGGGCCAATCTTGGACGTTTTCGCGATGACAACAAAAAAGTTGGTTTGCCTGCAAAAGGTGAAAAACGGGTTGTCTTTATGGGCAACTCCATAACAGAAGGTTGGATCAGGTCAAGGCCCGATTTTTTTGCCGGGAAACCTTACGTCAACAGGGGGATCAGCGGCCAGACCACACCCCAGATGGTTATCCGTTTCAGACCCGATGTGGTCAACTTGCAACCTTCTGTAGTCGTGATACTTGCAGGAATCAACGATATCGCCGGAAATACAGGTCCTTCGACCCTCGAAATGATCGAGGACAATTTAATGGCAATGGCAGAAATGGCAAAAGCCAACAAAATCAAGGTCGTAATGTCTTCGGTACTTCCGGCATTCGATTTTCCCTGGAGGCCGGGAATGCAACCTGCAGAAAAGGTGATCCAGTTGAATACCTGGATTAAAAAGTACGCCGAATCACATGGATGCATTTACCTCGATTATTTTACTTCAATGGTAGATGAGCGCAAAGGGTTGCCAGCCAAATACAGTGGCGACGGAATCCATCCGAACAAGGAAGGATACCTTGTGATGGAGCCGTTGGTTGAAAAAGCCATCCATCAGGCACTGATCAAATAACCTTGATTTAGGCCCAAAACCCTTGTATCAGCTGTTCATACTAAACCTCAGTGTGAACCTCATTTTCCTGTCTTTTTAAACCTTTGGAAAGAATAATTGTCTTAGTGATGCTTTAGATAATCTGAAGCTTTGCTAAGAGGAAAATCGATTTCCCGTGTAACGATGACTCTTGTAAAATACTACAAACTAATTAAATAAAAAAATGGAAACATCCCGATTTTCTTTGGTCAAAATGAAACCTGTGTTTCGTTTTGCGGTTCTGGTTTTATTGGTTTTAACCTCTGGTTCAAATTCGTTCGGTAAAAAAGTTGTTCAGCCGGTTTTGGGGTATCGTAGTGTTAACATTTTGAAAATAGGGAACCTCGAATTCAAGGATCTCAACAGGAATGGACAATTGGATAAATATGAAGATTGGCGGTTATCACCTGAAGAAAGAAGTGCGGATTTGCTTTCAAAAATGACTGTTGAGCAAAAGGCAGGCTTTATGTTGATCAACACAGTCTCCATGATCGGTGCAAGAAAAGCTGAAGCTGAAGGTTTGGTTGCCAGCGATTTTAATGAAACAAGCCAGGGTCAGGGTGGCTTCGGGGGAGGAGCCCCTGGTGGTAGGAGAGAAGGCCGAAGTCAGCCAACCACAGGAGTTGGTGCTGTTCTTGCCAATATGAGTGGCGGTGGGGGTATCACCAAATTTGTCAAGGAGTACAACAATCGCCATTTTATTTTTAGGATGAACGAAAGTGCAAAAAATACTGCCGAATGGGCAAATAAGTTGCAGGCACTTTGTGAAAGTCAGCCCTTGGGAATCCCCGCCATTATAGCGTCTAATCCACGGAATAATATTACTGTCAATGCATCACTGGGTACAAGCGCGGGAGCGACCATTTTTTCGACCTGGCCGGGCGAATTGGGCTTGTCTGCCATGCACGACCTGAAATTGACAAGGGAATTTGCAGATATTGCGCGTCAGGAATGGCTTGCAGTTGGGTTGAGGAAGGGGTATATGTACCAGGCGGATCTTTCAACAGAGCCAAGATGGTCTAGGATCAACGGAACATTTGGGGAAGATGCGGAATGGGTCGCAAAAATGGTCACACAAATCATCCTGGGTTTTCAGGGAGAAAAACTGGGTTCCGGTTCTGTTGCATTGACAACCAAGCACTTTCCTGGAGGTGGTTCAGGAGAAGGTGGACAGGATTCACACTTTGAATGGGGCAAAAAAGAGGTCTATCCCGGGCATATGTTTGAAAATAACCTGATTCCCTTTAAAGCCGCGATAAAAGCAGGCACTTCGGCCATAATGCCTTATTACTCCCTTCCATCCGGTACCCAATATGAGGAGGTCGGGTTTGCATTCAACAAGGGTGTCATTACTGATTTGCTCAGGAACAAAATGGGATTCAAAGGAATCATTAACTCTGATACAGGTCCCCTTACTGGTATGCCCTGGGGCGTAGAGACCCTCACCAAACAAGAGCGTTACAAGAAAGCAATTGAGGCAGGTGTCAATATTTTCTCAGGGGAATCGGATCCAGCAATGCTGATTGAAGTGATCAATAAGGGAATGGTCGATATGAAATACATTGACAACTCCGTTCTACGACTTCTCAACGAAAAATTTCAGATGGGATTGTTTGAAAATGCCTATGTTGATGAAAATGCGGCGACCGCAATTGTAAACAATGCAAAATTTAAGGAACGGGCCGATCTGGCACTCCGTAAATCCATTGTCCTTTTGCAAAATGAAAACAAGGCATTACCGGTACAATCGAAAACAAAAATCTATTTTGAAACTTACTCTAAAAGTTCAAGGGATAAATTGTCCGAACCAGGATCTGTTTATAATCTGAATGATAACAGGTATCCTGTTACATTCGTAAAATCCCCGGAAGAAGCAGATGTTGTGCTTTTATGGCTAATACCTGCCGGAAATTCGCTTTTTGGTTCTACCGGGGCACCTGTATCTGTTTCATTGTCAAAAAGTTCTGTAGATGTGGACTATGTTAATAAGCTAACGGCGAAGAAACCGACCATTCTGGTCATGAGCTACACGAATCCATGGGTAATCAATGAGATTTACAACGACAAAACCAAAGGCAACATTAAAGCCGTCCTGGCAACGTTTGGGACAACTGCCGATGCACTTCTGGATGTAATCACCGGAAAGTTTAACCCAACTGGCAAAATGCCTTTTTCAACACCAGTTTCCGATGAAGCCGTCACCAATCAGAAAGAGGACGTTCCGGGTTATCTTGAAGGGAAAGGCTATGCGTTGTTCAATTGTGGCGATGGAATCAGCTATAAATGAGGGTAATAATTAAAAGAGTTTTAGGTTTTTATCTCATCTGATTTGAATCCCGTTAAGGATACAATATCGGTAGAAAATTCAATATTTACGAGGGGATTCGTCCCGGAAGGGACGAAATCTCCCATTTTAACAAATTAGTTCAATGAAAAAACTATTCTTTTTTGTCATGGCAGTTTTTGCAATGCAAAGTTTTGACCTATTTGCCCAGCAAGCTTTATGGGGCGGCCCCCAAATTGTATCTCCCGAAGTCAGGGACGACAAAACGGTGACCTTCCGTTTTCAGGCACCCAATGCCAAAGAGGTGAAAATATCGGGCGACTGGATGCCTGCTGGTCAGGATTGGAAACCTGGATCAGAAGCAATGACCAAAGGCGAAAAAGGGATCTGGACTTATACGACGGCGGCCATGCCATCCGATTTGTATGGTTATTCTTTTACTGTTGACGGTCTGAAAACCACCGACCCAAACAACGTTTACCTGATCCGCGACGTGGCATCGGTCACAAATGTGTTTATTGTGAAAGGGGATAAAGGCGATTTGTACAGTGTGAACAAAGTGCCTCACGGAACAGTATCGCGCCAATGGTACAACTCTCCCGGAAACGGAATGGAACGACGGATCACGGTTTATACACCTGCAGGTTACGAAACATCCAAAGAAAAATACCCGGTCTTGTACCTGTTGCACGGTATGGGCGGTGACGAAGAAGCCTGGATTGCCTTGGGCCGTACTTCCCAAATCCTCGATAACCTGATTGCTCAGGGGAAAGCAAAACCCATGATCGTGGTGATGTCGAATGGGAACGTGGCACAGGAAGCTGCTCCCGGCGAATCGAGCATTGGCTATTACAAACCTACCATGCAGTTACCCAATACGATGGATGGCAAATTCGAGGAGACCTTTATGGACGTGGTCAAATTTGTGGAAAGCAACTATCGCGTAAAAGCTGAAAAATCGGGACGTGCCATTGCTGGTCTATCTATGGGCGGATATCATTCACTTCACATTTCAAGGTATTATCCCAATACTTTCGATTACGTAGGTTTGTTTTCTGCAGCAATCATTCCAAATGACAAAGTCAAATCAAAAGTTTATGAAAATATTGACGAAACGTTGAAAGCCCAGTTAAAAAACGGATATAAACTTTATTGGATAGGGATTGGCAAAGCCGATTTTCTGAATAAAAATGTAAAGGAGTTTCGTGAAAAACTGGATGGCATAGGCATGAAATATACTTACTGCGAAACCGAAGGTGGCCATACCTGGACCAACTGGAGGGTTTACCTTTCGGAATTTGCACCGCTGTTGTTTAAGTAGGAATTGAGGTCAATTCTGAAAAATAATTAAGTCAGATTATTGATAAACAATTAATTAAATGATATGACCAGAATTCTGATTCTATTGATGCTCCCTCTGATTTTGGCCTTTGCACCGGTTCAAAAGGGCAAAACTATTCAAAAGGGGAAAACCATTCACAAGGGGAAAATAGCTCAACAGGCAAAACCTGTTCAGAAGGGAAAACCGATTGAAGTGAACAGCGTGAAAACCGATGCCGGATTGGTTTCCGGAATAACAACCGGTGATCAGGTTGTTAAAGTATTCATGGGCATCCCGTTTGCAGCACCACCTGTAGGTGATTTGCGATGGAAAAGTCCACAGCCTGTTCATTCATGGGATGGGATCAAGTCCTGCAACACTCCTCCAGCTTCGGCGATGCAGGCACCTCCAAAGCCATTTATGTGCTGGTCGAAGGAATTTATGGCCCCCGAATCTCCATTGAGTGAAGACTGCCTTTATCTGAATGTTTGGACCACTGCGAAATCGGATGTTGAAAAACTACCTGTGATCGTTTGGATCCATGGTGGGGCATTTACAGGCGGATCTGGGACTGTCCCTCTTTACAATGGTGAAGGGATGGCAAGGAAAGGTGTCGTTTTTGTGACGATCAATTACCGCCTCGGGATATTCGGGTTTCTGGCCCATCCGGATCTTTCTGCCGAATCCGAAAACAAGACTTCCGGCAATTATGGAATCCTTGATCAGATTGCTGCCCTAAAATGGGTGAAAAAAAACATTGCCGCTTTTGGGGGCAATCCCGACAATGTTACAATTGCGGGACAATCGGCCGGATCGTTCAGTGTCAATGCACTTGTCGTTTCTCCATTTGCCAAAGGTTTGTTTCATAAAGCAATAGCCCAAAGTGGTGGAATGTTTGGAAAGAACCTTTCTTTGAGCAATTCGTTGCAGGATGCCGAAAGGGCCGGAGTAAAGCTGACCCAAAAATTGGGTTTGACCTCGATCTCCCAACTTAGGGCAATAAAGGCAGACTCATTGTTGAAAATCCAGGGCCGTTTTGGTTTAACGGTCGATAACATTGTACTCCCGCCACCTTCTGAAACTTTCACCGCCGGCAAACAAAATGATGTTCCTTTACTGACCGGCTGGAATGCCGACGATGGTGTTTCTTTTGGCCCTTCGCCATCTGCTGAAAAATTCAAGGAAAATGCAAAAAAACAATATGGTGAAAAAGTTGAAATCTTCCTGAAACTTTTTCCTGCAAATACTGAAGATGAAGCCAAACAATCGCAAAAGTTGATTTCACAATTGAATTTTGGTTGGAACAACTATACCTGGGCGAGGATGCAAAATGTGTATGGCACTGGTAAAGCTTACTTGTACTACTTCAAGCGTGTTCCACCAGGGGAACCCAACTATGGTGCTTTCCATTCGGCTGAGTTTGGCTATGCTTTGCACACCTTGAAATTCTGGGACCGTCCGTTTACGGCTGTTGATTATAAACTTGAAGAAGCTATGAGCAGTTACTGGGCTAATTTTGCCAAAACTGGCAATCCAAATGGGAATGGATTACCGATGTGGCAGAACTTCGGAGTCAACAGGCCGGTTATCATGGAGTTGGGAGACCAAATTAAAAGTTCGCCACTTTTACATCAGGATCAACTCGATTTTCTAACCAAAGTGAATTAATGTCTGGGGCATTGCTCCAATTTATGAAAACCGGCAATCCTAATAAGGGTGGCCTTCCTGAATGGAAAGCCTATACAACTGGGAAAGGGGAAACGATGGTTTTAACCGATCAACCGGAGTTGAAAAATGACCCGGATCGTGAAGCAAGAAAATTAATTTGAACTAATAAAGGGGCCGGAATAAATCCGGCCCCTCTCTTTTTACTGAAAACAAACACTATTCTGAACTAATCGGTCTCATTATAAGCCATTTCATTGTGTTGGGTAAGATCAAGTCCGTAACTTTCTTCCTCTTCCGATACACGGATACCCAAGGTCTTTTCAACAATTTTGAAGATAACTGCAGTAAGTACACCTGAATAGACCAGAGTACTGAGAATTGCAATCACCTGGATCCACACCTGATGTGTATTGCCTGAAAAGGCTCCACTGTAGGCAGATTGGATAACGGGTGTTGCAAAAAGCCCTGTTGCAAGCGCACCCCAGATCCCGCCAATTCCATGCACACCAAATGCATCCAGAGAGTCGTCATATCCCAATTTCGCCTTGACCACACTGACCATGAAGAAACAGAAAACAGATACAAGTAAACCGATAATGATAGCACCGGTCACATCGACAAATCCAGCTGCAGGGGTAATGGCAACCAAACCAGCTACAGCACCCGTACAAATACCGACAACCGTTGGTTTCTTGTTGATAAACCAGTCAAGGAGTGCCCATGAAAGCGCTGCTGAAGCTGCAGCAATGTGTGTGACAAGAAAAGCACTTGCGGCAAGGCCATCAGCTGCCAATCCACTTCCGGCATTGAAACCAAACCAACCAAACCACAACAGGGCAGCTCCAATCACAACCAGAGGTACATTATGAGGGACAGTAATGTGTTGACCAGCCGGGAGTTTCCTTTTGCCCAACATGACAGCAGTAACCAATGCAGCTATACCAGCATTGATATGGACAACTGTTCCACCTGCAAAGTCGAGTGCACCTAATTTGAACAACCATCCGTCAGCTGACCAAACCCAATGGGCTACAGGATTGTAAACTAAGATTGCCCAAGCAACAGTAAAGATCAAAAAACCACGGAATTTAATTCGTTCTGCAAATGCCCCAATTATCAAAGCAGGTGTTATTACTGCAAACATGCACTGAAACAAGATAAAAATAAGATGTGGAATTCTCTCAGTAGCCTGGGATATATAATAAGGGCTAACATCATTGATGCTGATGCCTTTCAAAAATGCCCAGTCAAACCCTCCGATGAAGGGTGCCAGAAAACCTGTTGATGAACCAAATGCATTGCTGTACCCGAATGCGACCCATTCAAGACTGATCACTGCGGTTATGATAAAACACTGCATCAAAACGTTAAGGATATTTTTACTACGGACCAAACCGCCATAGAAAAGCGCCAATCCAGGGATGGTCATCAACATAACAAGGGCAGTTGCAACGATCATCCATGCGGTATTGCCAGCACTGATAAAAGGAACGGGAGTAGCTGCAGCAGCAGGGGCAGCAGTCTGAGCAAAGGAAACAACCGGCAAAACCATTGACAATCCAATTGGTAAACCTATATATCTTAAATACTTTTTAATCATGGCTTTAATTTTTAGTCTTTTATATTTTATCATACAACGATTCGTCACCACGGTCACCTGTCCTGATACGGATCGACTGCTCAATTTGGGTCACAAAAATCCGTCCATCGCCACTTTCACCAGTAAAGGCAGACTTAAGAATGGCATTGATTGATTTTTCGAAATTGATGTCCCTGACTACAAATGAGACATACATCCGGGCCACTGCATTCACGTCATAGGCAATTCCCCTGAAAATAAGTCCTTGTCTGGCTGTTCCCTGTCCTTTTACTTCCCACCAGGAGAGAAAGTCGATGTCTGCTTCATGTAATGCGACACGTACTTCTTCAAATTTGGATTTTCGTACAATAGCCTCAATTTTCTTCATAGCGATAAAATTTTGAATTAATAAAAACAGGAATTGGCTTTTCCTGAAGACTAAATTTTTAAAATAATTTGTACTGGCAAAAATAATTTAATAATTTTAAATACCCATAAAATAATGGGGTAATATTTGAAATAAAACACAATAAGTTAACATAGAACCTAAAATATATGGGGTATTAAGCGAATAAATGTAAAAAAATATAAAGTAGCCCCATTTTGTAATTTACGGTTCTTATTTTTCGGATCGAAAAAAAGAGGCCTATCTTATGATAAGCCTCTTTACCCAAAGGGTTCATTGAACTTTTAGACAAGGTAGATCGGGATTATCCCGGTATAAATTCTCAAATTATTGATCTCCGAACTGTATTTTGCCAGGATACAATGCTGCACTAATCCTTGTTGTACATCGAATCGTCGCCACTTTCGCCTGTACGGATTCTGTACGACTCTTCAATTGGCGAAACAAATATTTTTCCATCACCAACCTGACCTGTATAAGCTGTTTTTAAAAGACAATCCACTGTTTTTTTCAGGTTGATATCCCGGACTACGATAGTAAGTGTCCTGCGGGAAATAAATTCTGTGTCGTCAGATGTCCCTCTGTACGAGCCTTTCCGTTTTTTTTCGTTGCCGACCCCAACTGTTTCGTAGTAGGAGAAGAAATCTATGTCAATGGCATGAAGGGCCTCTTTTATCTCCTGGAACTTGGACACACGGATGATCGCTTCTATTTTTTTCATTTCAAAAATGTATTTAAGATATATCAAATTTAAAAATAACTAATCATACTTTTACTAGTCATGGTAAGCTTCTGCGCCATGTTCAAAGACATCAATACCACCTGTACCGGTTTCACCTGCTGCTTCGACTCGAAGTTTGTAAGGATAAGGCAATTTGCTAACGGCTAGCATCAACAACATAGAAACAGCAAAGGTTGCAACGGTAATTGTAAAACTTCCAATCGCCTGTGCTGTAAGAACATCAAAACCTCCACCGTAGAAAAGGCCGGTCACAGGGGCAGAGTTATCAGCACCTGTTGGACCTGTGGCACCATATTGTCCACTTGCAAATAGTCCAAGTGCCAGCGTTCCCCAAATACCATTAAAGCCATGGACAGAGACTGCCCCAACCGGGTCGTCAATCCTTAGGTATTCCATCAGGTAAATTCCACCAAAAACAATAACACCGGCGACTGCTCCAAGAGCGATGGATCCAAGCGGGGACACCCAATAACATGGGGCGGTTATGGCCACAAGTCCGGCCAGCAAACCGTTAACTGCAAACCCTGTGTCAAATTTTCCTTTGAAAGGACCGATCCAGAGTGCGCACAACAAAGCTGATAATGACCCGGCACAGGCAGCTAGGGTTGTATTGGCTGCAATTCGCCCAATTCCTTGAAAGTCCATGGCAGAAAGCGTGCTACCCGGATTAAAACCATACCAGCCAAACCATAGCAAAAAAGCACCTACTGCTGCCAATGGAAGGTTATGTGCTGCAGGCAAACCACCCCTGACATGGTCGTCGCGCAAAAATACACGGCCGATACGTGGTCCCAGAACTATGGCACCTGCCAATGAAACCACTCCACCAATGGTATGAACAACAGTGGAACCTGCAAAATCGCGGAAGCCCTGACCCAATGAAGCGTAGAAATGGTCCGGAGTGCCCATTAAGGCAAGGAAACCATCAGGACCCCAGGCCCAGTGGCCTATAATCGGATATATAAAAGCTGTTACACCGATACTGTAAATAATATCGCCACGGAAGCTTGTACGGCCAATCATCGCACCTGAAGTGATCGTAGAGGCGGTATCAGCGAATGCAAACTGAAAAATCCAGTGGGCCAATATGGCAACACCTGTTGCACCATAAGTATCAGGAACACCTTGCAGGAAAAACCAATGGTAACCAATAAATCCGTTGCCTTCGCTAAACATGAACGCATAACCAATTGCATAAAAGGAGATTCCGCAAATTGCTGTATCTAAAATACATTCAACCAGAATGTTGACACTTTCACGTTTTCTGGCAAAACCAGCTTCCAACATCACGAAACCAGCCTGCATCCCAAAAACCAAAAAGGCAGCCACAAGTGTCCATAGGGTATTGATCGTATTGATAACTGCTGTTTCATGAGGAGTATAGGTTTCGGCGGCCATTGCCTCAGTACCTAACATTCCAGGTAAAATCATCATTGCAAATACTACGAGAAGCAAACCAATCATTTTGCCTGCAAGAATTGTCACACCCAATTTCCAGTTTTTGGGTTTTGAAATGTTTTCGCTAATCCTGGCGAAAAATGGAGCCTCGGGAGGGCTAATCGCTCTTGATTTCATTTTGTAAATTTTTAGAGTGAATTATAAAGAGATGGCAACCACATAAAATATCTGTTCCTTATTGGGGTTCACGATAATTGAACCAGTAAGGGGTATTGAAAAGCTCTCGCTGAACTTAAGGTTTTTAGTTGTGGATATTCCAATGTTACAGACCTGGAAGGAGGCATCGTTGGTGTACCAGCCATCGCCTGCCCCAACAAAAAGTTTGACAGTTGAAAACTGATACCCTGCTTCGAAATATTTATCGTCACCCACTGACCCGGAAGCAGAATTGAATATATAGTTACCGCTTAAGCTGAATTTTCCAACTGCATATCCAAGGTTTGCTTCGAAAGCGTGTACTTTTTTCGCAAAAAGCATGGATGAATTGTAATGGTAATCGGTAACTCCCAGTGATAATCCCGACTTGAACGCATACGATGCAAATAGGTCAGCTTCCTGTGGAGCACCCGTGGTCAGATCGCCGGATCCCCATGCGCCAATCGAAAAACCACCATCAACATACTTTACGGTTGGCTGGATACTAAATAAACCTGCCTGTGAGCCTCTCCAGATGTAACTATTTACCAAATCTGCACCTGCTGTCCATGCACCTTTGGAATCTTGTGCCTTACTTGAGAAAGTTCCTGCAAGAAGGAATACAATTACGAACAAAATAGAAAATTTTTTCATGATGATCTTTTTTAAATTAAACAATAATATCGGTATTCAGAACTTTGTATCTTAATTTTAAATTTGAAGAAAAACAAATAAAATTTTTAATACCCCCTAATAAATTTATGAACATGGCTCAAAAGTATATTATATTTTCATCATACCCCCTAAAATATTCGATATATGGCTCAAAATAACATTAAATTAACAATGGAACCTAAAATGCAGTAAATATTCCTCAAAATTTGGCCTGGTTTGACAAAATGATATATTGTTGCTTTCAATATAGAATAAAGACAATATAGACATTCATATCATGTCATAATGTCAAAAAATATTAATATTATTGACATTGTGGTATATTAATTTATAGTTGGAGGAAAATGGTAGATGAGTGAAAGGGAACCATTTTTTATTGAACATATTTGCCAAAGGAGACGTTTACAATGAAATTAAATTGTAAATTTGAAAAAAGCATTTGCCAATGAAACGACATATAAAGAAACTGATTTGGTTTGGTATTCCGGTATTGATTGCTGTTTTTGTCTGGTGGAGATGGGACAATTGGTTCTCCAATGAACCCGAACCACTTTATGTCTCCTCGCCTATGCCTGACAGGATACTTCTCTCGTGGTCGGGCGACCCATTCAATTCACGAGATGTAACCTGGCAAGGGGATACCTTGGCAAAAGAGGGGTCACTGCAGATTTCAGGTGGATCAAATCCGGCAGATACCATATTGTATAGGTCCTCACCCAAAATCATAAGAACATCGGGTGGTGCGGCATCTTACTTTAGAGTTGCCTTAACAAAACTTTTACCCGGCCAAGCCTATCGTTACCGTGTCGCCAACGGGCCCAACTGGTCCGATTGGTTTACCTTTAAAGTTGACAAACCCACAAATGGTGCTTACTCTTTTATCTATATAGGTGATGTTCAGGATTCGGTGAACGGCGTTTCCGGCGAATTGTTTCACCGGGCTTATGCCAATCAGCCAGATGCGGCTTTTATGATGTTTATTGGCGATATGATCGAAAGGCCACACGATGCCTATTGGGGCGTATGGTTCAAGTCGGGCGGGACGATTTTCCAAACCCTTCCGATTATAGCATCTCCCGGCAATCATGAATATTATAAGGGATTGATCCAAACATTGGATAATCGGTGGATGGCCCACTTCCCGTTCCCACAAAACGGACCACCCAATTTTTTGGGACGTACCTGTTATTGGGATTATCAAAATACAAGGTACATTAGTATTGACAGCAACGGAATCCAAACGATCCCGTCTGCCCTCGAACATCGAAATTGGCTAAAATCCGTACTTGAAAGTACCCATCAAAGATGGATCGTTGTCATGATGCACCACCCGCTTTATTCCACAAGCCGTGGCCGTGATTACTTTTATTTCAGGTGGTTGTTCAAATCTTTATTCGATAAATACAATGTGGACCTTGTCCTTCAGGGACACGATCATGCCTACGGCAGGTTGGCCCATATTGAGAATTCAGAAGACAACCAAAAACAGGGGCCTGTTTATGTGGTCACCCACGCAAGCCCTAAATTGTACGATGTTGGTTTTTCCAAAAAAATGGATATGTTGGCAACAAATACCCAAATGTACCAGTTGCTTGATGTGACCAACGATTCGATCAGGTGCAGGACATATACCTATGATGGGACCTTCTTTGATGGATTTACGATCATTAAAAATGGCTCTGGAGACAAGTCTGTAAAAGAATACGCACCTTTGAACAGTGATAAATTCCTACAACCAACCAAGAGCTTTATCAGGAAAAGTTCAGAAAAAGAGCTCGAAAAGTACAAAAACGACATGCAGGAATGGGAAAAAAGCAAATTAAAGTAGGGTTCATCATCAGATTATCGTATTTTTGCCAGTTCAACTGTAATTAGGAACACATGAAACTTTGGGACAAAGGCACAGCGATCAATCAACTTATCGAATCTTTTACAATTGGCCGCGACACGGAAATGGACTTTTTCTTAGCCGAATTCGATGTGCTCGGTTCACTGGCCCATATTAAAATGCTTGAATCCATCGGATTGCTTTCATCCACCGAACTCGAGTTGCTCAGTGAAGCTCTGCGAGAAATTTATTATGATATCAAGGCCGGTAAATTTGAGATAGAAAGTGGTAGCGAGGATGTTCATACACAGGTTGAACTGATGCTTACCCGGAAATTAGGGGATGTCGGAAAAAAGATTCATAGTGGCCGGTCACGAAATGATCAGGTACTACTTGATTTAAAACTGTTTACACGAAGCGAAATTAAATCGGTGGTCGATCTGACTGTCGAACTTTTTGAGGTGCTGATTACTCAAAGCGAAAAATACAAAGAGGTCCTGATGCCGGGTTATACCCATCTGCAGATTGCGATGCCTTCCTCCTTTGGTTTGTGGTTTGGGGCTTACGCTGAAAGCCTGATCGACGATTTGATCCTGCTGCAGGCCGCCTACCAATTGGCTGATCAGAACCCGCTTGGGTCTGCCGCTGGTTATGGTTCTTCCTTTCCACTTGACCGGCAATTGACAACAGATCTTTTAGGCTTTGAATCAATGAATTACAATGTAGTTTATGCCCAAATGGGACGAGGGAAAGTCGAAAAAACAGTGGCTTTTGCGCTTGCTTCAATTGCAGGGACCTTATCAAAGTTGGCATATGATGTATGCCTTTTCATGAGCCAGAATTTTAATTTTGTGACCCTGCCCGATGAACTTACTACAGGTTCGAGCATCATGCCCCACAAAAAAAATCCCGATGTCTTTGAGTTGCTCCGCTCACATTGCAATCACATCCAATCGGTTCCAAACCAGATCTTATTAATGACCAACAATCTTCCAAGTGGCTATTTCCGTGACTTACAATTAATTAAAGAAATTTACATTCCCGCTTTCGCTGAGCTGAAAAGCTGTCTTGCAATTGCTTCGTTTGCAATCAGTAACATTAAAGTAAATGTGAAGATTATGGAAGATCCTCGTTACGATTACGTTTATAGCGTTGAGGAGGTAAACAAAAGGGTTTTGGAAGGAGTTCCATTCCGCGAAGCTTACCGTCAGGTTGGTGAATTGATCAACAATGGTCAATTTCAGCCAGATAAAAATATTCGTCACACTCATGAAGGGAGCATAGGAAACCTTTGCCTCAACCAGATAAAAGAAAAGATGGCAAAAGTTATAAGTCGTTTTAAGTTTGGCAGATCTGAAAATGCATTTGGAAAACTACTTTCCACCGATGATAATCAGGGTTAAAATGGCCATTATTTCGGCTTTTGTAAAAAGGATTATATCTTTAAAAACGTTAATATAAGTGTCAATTTGACGAAATAACCTTGTTTTTTATATCGTATTGATATTTAATAATTTTTTAATATTTGTACCTGAGTGATTGTATATCATGTGTTTGGGTTCAATAATCAGGAGTATTCCCACTCTGACCAATTGTTTTCAATTATAAAAGTAAAGGTTATTGTTTGTTATTTTAAGGGAAAACACTACTTTTGATTTTAATTATTAAGTAATAGGTCTTATTTTCTTTCATATTGTTACTCATTATTGAATTTTAATTGAACTTTTACTATTAGATTATCACAATTGCTTCCGATCTGATTTCAGTTAGGGGGTTTTGCTAATTTTACATCACATGGAACAGAAAAGATTTCCAAAAATTCAGGGATTGTACGATCCCGCCAATGAACACGACGCTTGTGGGATCGGTTTTGTGGCTCACATCAAAGGCCAGAAATCACACGATATCATCCAGCGTGGATTAACGGTCTTGTTGAATATGGACCATCGTGGTGCGACAAGTTCTGACAATAAGACCGGTGATGGTGCCGGTATCCTGATGCAAATTCCGCATGATTTTTATATTTCTTTGAAAATCAGTGTTCCTGAGCGTGGTAAATATGGTACCGGATTGGTATTTTTACCTGTTAATGAGGAAGAAGCAGATTATTGCGTCGAAGTCCTTAATCGTTTTGTCGAAGCAGAAGGCCTTCAGGTTATCCAATGGCGCCCTGTGCCAGTCGATAGTTCCGTGATCGGTGAAATTGCCAAACGATCCGAACCACGAATCCGTCAGATCTTTGTTAAGGGGAATTATGAACAGGATATCCTGGAAAGGAAACTTTATCTTGCCCGTAAACAGGCTGAAAGGACTGTACGTGGATCCCAACTTGCGGAAAAGGATTCTTTTTATTTGCCTAGCTTTTCAAGTAAAGTTTTGATCTATAAGGGTATGTTTACTCCTGGTCAATTACGGGATTACTTCAAGGATCTTACAAATCCAGCCATGACCAGTGCCATTGCCCTTGTCCATTCCCGTTTTAGCACGAACACATTCCCGACCTGGGATCTGGCACAACCGTTCCGGATGATTGCCCACAATGGTGAAATCAATACGATCAAAGGAAACCGTCAGTGGATGCATGCACGTGAATCGCTGCTCGAATCGGATCTTTTTGGCGAAGACCTTGACAAGCTGTTCCCCATCATCGAGCCGGGAAAATCAGATTCCTCCTCATTCGACAATACGCTTGAATTCCTTCATATGACAGGAAGGAGCATGCCACATTCTTTGTGCATGTTGATCCCGGAATCTTTCAACGAGAAAAATCCGATCCCTGAGAGCCTCAAGGCATTTTATGAATACCACTCCACGCTGATGGAACCATGGGACGGACCTGCTTCTATGGTTTTCTCCGATGGCCGTTACATCGGTGGCACGCTCGACCGGAGTGGTTTGCGTCCTTCAAGGTACGTGATTACCAATCACGATATGATCGTAATGGGATCAGAGGTGGGTGTTCAGGTTTTCCCGGCCAACGAAATCAAGGAGAAGGGTCGTTTAAGGCCCGGAAAATTATTGCTTGTTGACACACAGTTGGGGATCATTATTCCCGACCAGGAAGTCAAAGCGGAATTGAGCCGTAAAAATCCATATATCAACTGGCTGAAAGAGAATAGGTTGGAGCTTGAGGCCATAAAGGTGAAACAGAGGGTATCCTCCGGTATGGGCGATCAGTTCGCTCCCTACTCTAAAGTATTTGGTTACAGCAAAGAGGAGATGATGCTTATTATCAAAGAGATGGCGGAAACTGCCCAGGAACCGACAAGTTCAATGGGCAATGATACCCCTTTGGCTGTCTTCTCCGATAAACCAAAGCGTTTTTTCAGTTATTTCCGCCAATTGTTCGCGCAGGTCACCAATCCGCCAATTGACCCGATCCGTGAAGGTTTGGTCATGTCGTTGACAAATTACATTGGTTCATTAAGCAGTAATATCCTTGACGATACGCCAAAGCATTGCAAACTGATCAAATTCGATAGCCCGATTATTACAAATACCGATCTTGGCAAGATTAAAGACCTTAAACATGAGACATTTACTCATGTGACAATACCCATGCTTTTCTCTGTAAAGGATGGTGTTGAAGGTTTCAAGAAAGCATTCAAGGCAATGCTTGAAAGTGCCGAGAAAGCCGTTGATGATAAAAAGAACTTTATCATCCTAACCGACCGCAATGTTTCGGAAGATATGGTTCCAATTCCATCACTCCTTTCAGTTGCGGCTGTCCATCATCACCTGATCCAGAACAAGAAACGAATGCAGATCGGGATCATTGTCGAAACCGGCGAGCCACGCGAGATCATGCACTTTGCCCTCTTGTTAGGTTATGGTGCCAGCGTTGTAAATCCGTACCTTGCTTTTGCAGCCATTGATTATCTTGTTACTGAGGGTGAAATTAAGTTGCCATATACCGAAGCACGTAAAAATTACATAAAAGCAATCGACAAAGGCCTATTGAAGATCATGTCGAAAATGGGTATTTCAACGCTCCGTTCCTATCATGGTTCACAATTATTTGAAGCATTGGGTGTTAGTGATGAGTTGATCAATAACTATTTCAAAGGTACCCCTTCCCGTATCGGTGGTGTGAGCTACGATGAGATTTTTAAGGAGGCGATGATTTTCCATGACGATGCCTATAAAAGTCCGCCCAAAAAAGCATTGTTCTCAACAGTTGGGGAATACCATTACCGCAACAATGGGGAATTCCATGCATGGAACCCACAAAGTGTTGCCTTGTTGCAATGGGCAACAAAAACCAATGATTATAAGACTTATAAGAAATTCAGTAAGCTGGTAGATGAGCAAAATTCGAAACCAGCCTTTGTCCGTGGTGCCTTAAAATGGAAGCTGAATCCGATTCCGATTGAGGAAGTCGAGTCGGCAGATGAAATCCTGAAAAGGTTTGTGACAGGTGCAATGTCATACGGGTCAATATCAAAAGAAGCCCACGAAGCGCTTGCCATTGCCATGAACACGATAGGTGGCCGGAGCAATACAGGTGAAGGTGGCGAAGATGCAGGACGTTTTGGAACTGACCGGAATTCAAAAATCAAACAGGTTGCCTCAGGCCGTTTTGGTGTGACCAACAATTACCTGATCAATGCTGTCGAACTTCAGATAAAGATCGCTCAGGGCGCAAAACCTGGAGAAGGTGGGCAATTGCCTGGTTTTAAGGTAAATAAAATTATTGCGAAGCTGAGACATTCAACACCGGGGATCACTTTGATTTCACCACCGCCCCATCACGATATTTATTCTATTGAGGATCTTGCTCAGTTGATCTTCGACCTGAAGAATGTGAATCCTGATGCAAAGGTATCGGTTAAATTGGTGGCCGAATCAGGCGTAGGAACAATTGCTGCTGGAGTTGCCAAAGGGTTCTCCGATATTATCATTATTAGTGGATGTGAAGGTGGTACAGGCGCATCTCCTGCAAGTTCTATTAAACATGCAGGTTTGCCTGCTGAATTTGGGATTGCCGAAACGCAGCAGACCCTGGTAATGAATAATTTAAGGGGACGTGTAAAACTTCAGGTTGACGGCCAGTTGAAAACAGGGCGTGATGTTGTGATCATGGGGATGTTGGGTGCCGAGGAATTTGGTTTCGCAACAGGAGCCCTGATCTCACTTGGATGTATCATGATGCGCAAATGCCACCTCAATACTTGTCCGGCCGGTGTCGCAACCCAAAATAAAAATCTAAGGAAGAGATTTTTGGGACGATCTGAATATGTGATCAACTATTTTAAGTTTATATCGGAGGAGATTCGTGAATACATGGCTGAAATAGGTGTGCGCAAATTCGACGATCTTGTTGGTAGGGTTGACTGGTTGGAGCAAAACGATGAAGTGAAAAACTGGAAGATGAAAAACGTAGATTTTTCCAAATTTCTTCACTATCCTGAGGAAGCCCAGATCTATCCGATCCGCAATACACATCCAAATACGAAGAACCTGGATGATGTAATCGATAAGACATTGATCCGTGAGGCCAACAAAGCCATCAAGAGTGGCGAAAAAGTGTGGCTGGCTTACGAAATTAACAATGTCATGAGGACCGTCGGAGCCATGCTATCAGGAAAAATTTCCAAGCGTTATGGCGAAGAAGGGCTCCCAAAAGATACGATCAACTGTACTTTCAGGGGAACTGCAGGTCAGAGTTTTGGTGCCTTCCTTGTTAAAGGTGTATCATTCAGACTTGAAGGCGATTCAAACGATTACCTTGGAAAAGGGCTTTCAGGGGGTAAAATAATAGTTGTCCCACCAGTTGGTACAACATTCCAACCAGAGAAAAATATAATTGTTGGAAATACAACCCTTTATGGTGCCACAAGTGGCGAAGTTTATATTCAGGGCGTAGCAGGTGAACGTTTTTGTGTACGGAATTCAGGATCCAAGGCTGTTGTTGAAGGAACCGGCGACCATTGCTGTGAATACATGACTGGTGGACGCACTGTAGTTCTTGGAACTACGGGACGTAATTTTGCAGCGGGGATGAGCGGCGGTATTGCCTATGTGCTTGACGATAATGGCAATTTCGAGTATTTCTGCAACAAAGGGCTCGTTGAACTGGGACCTGTTGAGGACAAGGCTGATATCATGGAATTACAGGATATGATCGGGAAACACCTTCTTTATACACAAAGTCCGCTTGCCGGAAAAGTATTGACCAATTGGGAAGAGTATCTCCCCAAATTTGTCAAGGTCATTCCTTTGGAGTATAAGAAAGTGTTGAATGAGATGAAATTAAAAGAGGTGAAACGAAAACTTGAACTTGCCGAAGATGCACCCGACAGAAGGGAGTAAAAGGTAGAAGTGAGCAAACGTTGAACACAAACAAAGATTAAAGTTTCAAAAAATGGGAAATCCAAAAGGTTTTATCGAAATAGGACGTAAAGAGGGTGGTTACCGACCCCTGAACGAGCGGATATTTGATTATGGCGAAGTTGAACAAACGTTGAACGAAAACGACCGCAAAGATCAGGCTTCGCGGTGCATGGATTGCGGCATTCCTTTTTGCCACAGTTCTTGTCCTGTAGAAAGCAATATTCCTGAATGGCAGGACGCTGTTTACAAAAACAAATGGGACGAAGCCTATGACCTGCTCAATGCAACCAATAGCTTTCCTGAGTTTACAGGAAGGGTTTGTCCTGCTCCTTGTGAGAAGTCGTGTGTTTTGGCTATTCATGCCGAAGCTGTCACCATCCGTGAAAACGAGTGTGCCATCGTTGAAAAAGCTTTCGATTCAGGCTACGTTGTTCCCCAGGTTCCTGTAAAAAGGACAGGCAAGAAAATTGCAGTGATCGGCTCGGGTCCTGCCGGTTTATCAACTGCCGACGTACTAAATCAGGCTGGTCACACAGTCACAGTTTTTGAACAGGACGATAAAGTCGGTGGCTTACTCCGTTATGGAATCCCCGATTTCAAATTAAGCAAAACGGTGATTGACAGAAGGATCAATCTATTTGAAAAAGAGGGCATTACATTTAAGGTAAACACTAAAGTTGGTCAGGATTATCCTGCCGATAAATTGCTCAATGATTTTGATGCAATTTGTTTGGCTTGTGGCGCAATGGATCCACGTGATTTGCCTGCCGATGGGCGCGAGTTGAAAGGGATCCATTTTGCGATGGACTTCCTCAAACAACAAAATAAAACCGTTAATGGTGAGCACATTGCCGAGGCAAAGCGGATCTCAGCAAAGGATAAAAAAGTGCTTGTGATTGGTGGTGGCGATACTGGTTCCGATTGTGTTGGGACTTCCATTCGTCAGAAAGCAGCTTCTGTTACCCAAATCGAGATCCTTGCGAAACCATTTGATAAGAGAACAGACGACAATCCATGGCCATTCTGGCCCAATACGCTTAGAACTTCCAGCTCACATCTCGAAGGGTGTACAAGAAGGTGGAGCCTTGCCACAAAGCGGTTTATTGGTAAAAATGGTCATCTTACTGGAGTTGAGGTTGTCCAGGTTGAATGGGTTCTTGAGAATGGCCGTATGAATATGAAAGAGGTACCGGGAACGATTGAGGTCATCGAAGCCGATCTGGTACTTTTGTCAATGGGATTTCTTTCGCCGATCCATGCTGGGTTGCTTGATAGTTTGGGTGTTGAGTACGACCCGCGCGGAAACGTAAAATCAGTTGACAACTCCACCAACCTCGATAAAATCTTTGTCGCAGGTGATGTTACAAGGGGTGCAAGCTTGGTGGTCTGGGCCATCCGCTCAGGACGCGATGCAGCCAAGAAGATCAATGAATATGTTATGGAATAGATAGTTAGAATATTTATCCATCGTAGGATAATTAAAAAGGCCGGTCAGATGATCGGCCTTTTTAATGTAATTATAGTTTTTCAATTTCCGAAATTGATAATCCCGTCGCATTGCTGATCAATTCATTAGCAGCACCCGCTTTAATCAGATTTTTGGCTATTTCAATATCCCTATTTTTTATGATCCTATCCAATTCATCGGCTTTCCATGTTTTAACCATACTTGCCTTGTAACTTAGGTCTTCCAGGTATTTGATATATAAAGCTTTCTCCTTTATTGATAATTTGTCAAGTTTCAGGATTTCCTTTGCCAGCACTAACCCTTTTGCATTGAACCCTTCGAGAATTTCGTCATTTTTTAAGAAGTAAATCCATTCGTCCAACGTATCCTTTGCAATATTGTTAAACTGGTTAACTTTTATTAGATAATATTCTGGAAGCAGTTGAAAAGGATCTGTTTTGTCAAACATCTCCATTTGTTTTGGGGAGAGCTTCAACAGGTCTGACTTGTGAACACCCTTGAAATCAGTTCTTCCATGATAGATGTAGTCATCACCTTGTCCCAAATCGAAGTAAACAATATTTATGGAATAGACTTTTTTGATCTTGTCGTAGGGTTCACCGAGATTGATGTATTCGCTGATCACTTTGGCCGTACCATAAATCATCCTTTGAAAGTAATCGTACTCATTCTGATTCTGAATCTCAATGATCAGCATTTCGCCTTTGCCATCTTCAACCAAAATATCGACCCGGTTAAATTTATCGTCCAAAGAAATCTGATTGGATTCACTGTCTAGTATTCTGTTGATCTTTAGGTCGGTATATAAAAGTTCAGATAAAAAACCTTCCAGGACTGTGAAATTTGCTTTATTCCTCAGCAGTCTTTTAATTGCCCAATCGAACCGGATAAGATTTTTCTGCATTTTGATTACTTTGTAACAAATATACAAAAAAATAAAGGCCGATCATCCGACCGGCCTCCATTTTTAAATCTGTAAGAAGAAATCTTCTTTACTAAACCGAACTTTCGGATATTGCTGATATTTATCCGCTTCCGACCGGTAACCTACGGCAAGGATGACTTTGGATTTCAATCCCAATTTATCAAGCTCCAATATCTTGTCATAGTCATCAGGACTGAATCCTTCCATCGGACAGGAATCAATGCCTAAAATTGCAGATGAAACAAGCCCAAAACCAAGGGCAATGTAAGCCTGTTTGCTGGCCCAGTTTTCAAGTTGTTCGGGTGTCCTGCTCCCAACAGTCCCGTTCATCATATTCTGATATTCGGACAAAGCCTCTTTTGGTGCATTACGGGTTGTGGCAACAAGGTCGATAAATTCATCAACGGTGTTAGTGTCAATTGTTGATTTGACTGCAAAAACGAGCAATGCGGAACAGTCAGTAATTTGCGGTTGTCCCCACGAAGCTTTGCGGAGTTCTGCCCTGGTTTCAGGATTTTTCACAACCACAACTTTATAAGGTTGTAATCCAAACGATGAAGCGGAAAGGCGGATTGCTTCAAGCAATTTTTCAAGTTCTTCCTCCGATACCTGTTTTGTGGTATCAAAAACTTTTGTAGCGTAACGGGTATTCAATGATGATAAAAGTTCCATTCTTATAATTATTATTGATCAATACATAGATTACAATTTAGGAACACTTTAGTTTACATCAGAGGCCAAAAAATGATCGGAATATTTCATATAAAGTTGGTAATATTGTTCATTTCCTTTTGTAAAAGCCTCCCTGACAGTAAGTTTACCGGATTCCTCAAGCATTAGGTTCTGATCAATAAAATGAATATTTTCGATTTCCTTTAATTCAGATCGTTTTGCAAGGGCAAAGCTGTTTTTTGTCCTGCCTTCGTTGTAGAAAGGCAGACTACAGATCGCCATGTGTTTTTTGTCATGAATCTGAAGAAATTCCAATACGCTGCTGATCAAACCGGTTCCAGTTGCCCCTCCAAGTCCTGTAAGTACAATGAAATTGTCGTTCTGATAAAACAGATTTTTCATTTCGGTCGTTAATGTGATGGATTTCATATAATTCACCCCATGCAAACGGAAATCACGCGGTGCCTCATAGAATATATGTTTTGTTTCTGCTGAGAGATGCGAAACATAAGATCCTGTTATACAGGTATATTTACCTTTAATCCCTTTCCCTTGCAAATATGCAGCCGCATTTGTACCACCCTGACCCAGACCTACAAAATGCAATTTGCCAGTTTGCCTGTTTTCCCTTGCTGAAATCTCCGGCATGAATGCCATTGCCCCAAAAGCCGCCAATCCCCTGATCATATCCCGTCGTTCCATATTGAAGTGTTTTGAAATTTGAACTCAAAAGTACGTGTTGGGTCAGCCAAAATACGGCGCAGTTTAATTTAAACTACAAACTTTGTGGGAAATTAAAATGACTATATCAGTGAACAGCAAAGAATGGGGGATTCAGGTATTTCCAAAACCTCAATTATGATGACTTTATGATTTCCCTTTCTAAATTGAATCAGTGTAAAGTTCTAATTATCTTAAGTACATTACTTTGGAGAAAATACAACAACTTGAATTAACCTGACACGGGGCTGAAGTGAGTTTTTTTGAACTATAAAAAAAGAAGCTGAAAAGGAAAAAATGCATTGCCAGACTAATTTAAATCATTGATAGATAAATATATAGAAAAAAAAATAAATAAGGTGGAGTTAAAAACTACTGAAGATTCCAAGGCAATTGAACAGACAGAATTAAATGCCTTGCAATTCCCATTATTTCAACAATATTTCAATGTATTTCCATATTTCAAAAAATCACCCCCGACCCAATCACCTCATCCTCCAGATACCAAGCGGCAAACTGGCCGGAAGTAATCCCACGTTGTTCGTCGTCAAATAAAACATAGGCACCATCGGTTTTCATGTACATCGTCGCTTTTTCGAGGGGCTGGCGGTAGCGGATGCGGAACAGGAATTCATGTTCATCGCCTTCAACCATTGCAAGGTCGGGCCTTACCCAATGAAGGTCATCTTTGGGGATAAACAAACCTTTACGGAACAGTCCTGGGTGTTCCTTTCCTTCACCCACATAGATAATATTGCGGATAACATCGGTAGCCAAAACAAAAAGTGGTTCCTTAAAGCCACCAATATCCAATCCCTTGCGCTGACCTATCGTATAAAAATGGGCGCCATTGTGCTCGCCAATCACCTTTCCGTTCCAGGGTTTGTAAGGAAAGGCGGAACAGAGCCTAATGAAATTTTCGAGCAAGACAGCCACTTCCTTTTTTTTCGACATAAACGAGGCGGGAATCTCGATCACGTTCCCTTTCTTTGCGGCCAATTGTTGCTGTAAAAATACAGGTAGGTCAACTTTTCCGACAAAGCAAATCCCTTGTGAATCTTTACGTTCCGCGGTGATCAGCCCTTGCTGGCGGGCAATTTCGCGAACCTCCGGTTTCAACAAATGTCCAACAGGAAACAAGGCTTTCGAAAGCTGTTGCTGGTTCAACTGGCACAGAAAATAGCTTTGGTCTTTGTTGGGATCGGTACCTGCCAATAACCGATAGTAAGTTTTTCCATCAACTTCCAAAGTATCCCTTCGGCAATAATGTCCGGTTGCCACATATTTAGCACCTAGTTCCATGGCTTTGTCCATAAACAGGTCGAACTTGATTTCGCGGTTGCAAAGCACATCGGGATTGGGTGTACGCCCTTTTTCATATTCCGAAAACATATAATCGACAACCCGTTTCCGGTAAAAATCGGAAAGGTCAACTACATGAAAAGGAATGTCCAGCTTTTTGGCAATCATCTCCGCAAAGGTCACATCATCTTCCCAGGTGCAACCTGCGGTCAACGTGCCGGTGTTTTCCTTCCAATTGATCATAAACACACCAATCACATCATACCCCTGTTCTTTAAGGAGATAAGCGGCTACACTCGAATCGACACCGCCCGAAAGGCCAATAACTACTTTCTCTTTTGTCATACAGCGGCAAAGTTACCGAATTTGGAACAAAGAGGGGAGCCGTGTTGAGATTTTGTGGAGGTTTTTTAGAAAAGCTGTTGGCGGCTTGCAACTGGCGGCTGGCACCTTCAATGTTTAAATGATATCCTGGATTTTAGGAACAGAGAGTGATAGCCTCACTTCAAGTGAGACTATCACTATTTCATTTAATAAATTGAAGCTACTTTTGATTGAACCGGAATCCCAAAAACCTTATTTCCTCTTTCCCCAACCTTAGTAGTCGTGTGTCATCCTTCGGTAGCAATCTTATTTACTTTAATTTCTGGTCTTTAATTACATCCTGGAGTTTGTCAACATCTGGATTACGGATTGCCAGCCGCCAGTTGCAAGCTGCCAGAAACCCTTCTTCGGCAACGAACTAGTCAGCGGTAATTCAGTTATTCCAATCTGACCAGAAAATTCAAAAAAGGTTAACTTTGCCCTATGTTAAAACGATTGTCCCATTTTTTCAACAATATCGACCGGAAGGATTACCGGCCAATCTTCGGGGGACTTGAGATTCTCAAGTACCTTGGTCCTGGTCTGCTTGTGACGGTAGGGTTTATCGATCCGGGGAACTGGGCCTCCAACCTTGGTGCAGGTGCCCAATTTGGTTATACGTTGCTTTGGATGGTCACTTTATCCACCATTATGCTGATCCTTCTTCAGCACAACGTTGCCCACCTTGGGATTGCCACCGGTCTTTGTCTTTCGGAGGCCACCACCAAATACATGAAACCTGGTTACTCAAATACAGTTCTGATCACAGCAATCATCGCATCGATCTCCACTTCACTTGCCGAAATTTTGGGTGGTGCCATTGCACTTCAAATGCTGTTCAACATCCCGATCCGTGCCGGCGCAATCATGGTAGTTTTGTTTGTTTTGATTATGCTCTTTACGAACGGATACCAGATGATCGAAAAATGGATCATTGCATTTGTCTCTGTGATAGGGCTTTCCTTTTTGTATGAACTTTCGCTTGTGAACATTGATTGGAACACTGCCATCCAGTCATGGGTCACCCCCAGTTTTCCAAAGGGATCTATGGTGATCATCATGAGTGTATTGGGGGCTGTGGTGATGCCCCACAACCTTTTCCTCCACTCCGAAATTATACAGAGCCGACAGTGGAACCTCCAGGATGAAAAAACAATCAAGAAAAGGCTTACCTACGAATTCCTTGATACACTGATCTCCATGTTGATCGGTTGGGCCATCAACAGCGCAATGATTTTACTGGCAGCTGCGACTTTTTATAAAGCAGGTACAATCGTCACGGAATTGCAGCAATCCCAAAACCTCTTAACGCCATTGCTGGGAATCCACGCTGGAGTTGTTTTTGCGGTTGCGCTTCTTTTTTCGGGTGTCGCTTCGACCATCACATCGGGTATGGCTGCCGGGTCGATCTTTTCTGGGATATTCAGCGAACCTTACGATATCAAGGACAACCATTCCAGGTTGGGAATCACGATCTCATTTATTGCGGCACTTCTGATTATTTTTGTCATTTCAAATCCGTTCAAAGGGTTGATCTACTCGCAGATGTTGTTGAGCATCCAGCTTCCTATCACAATTTTTGTACAGGTGTGGCTCACTTCGTCCGAAAAAGTGATGGGTAAATACAAGAACAGCAAACGTCACGCCTTTTCACTTTACCTGGTTGGGGCTATCGTAACATTATTGAATATTGCGCTCTTTTTGAGCTTTATAATTTGACCTATAAACTAAATATTTGTACTATGCCGGTTTTAAAGAAACTTCAGGATCCAATCGGGCAAGCCGTTTTGGACTACCAAAACGGGATCAGGGGCGAGTCGATCCTTGTAAGAATGAATATTGCAGAGGACGAATTGCTTTCGCCTGCCTATTTTTTCAGGACTTTTGAGCAGATGCCAGTTCAGGAACAAGAGGCACTTAAACGCTGTTCAGGCAAGATCCTTGATGTGGGCGCGGGGGCAGGCGTCCATTCCATCTGGCTTCAGGAACAAGGATATGATGTCGATTCGATCGATATTTCCCCTTTGTCGTGCGAAACCATGGTAAAAAGAGGGATTAAAAATGTATTCCTCAAAGATATTTACCGGTTGGATGAAATGAAATACGATACCATCTTGTTGCTTATGAATGGGGCGGGTGTCGCACAGACCCTGGCAGGGCTTGAAGCCTTGTTGCTGCACCTGAAGAGCTTGTTAAAACCTAGAGGTAAGATTCTTGCCGATTCTACCGATTTGTTGTATTTGTTTACCGACGAAAATGGTGAAACCTGGATCGATATTGCATCGGATACCTATTATGGCGAAATGGAATACCGTTTAAGCTATAAGAACATCAAAGGGAAACCGTTCCCATGGTTGTTTGTCGATCCACATACTTTTGCAGATTATGCAAAATTGTGCGGATTTGAAGTCAAGGAAATTATTGCAGGTGCCCATTATGATTATATGGTGGAGATCGTCGCGGAATGAATCTGGCAACCGGCTGCTGGCGACTGGCTTCTGGCGACTGGAGAAAGGAAACCGGAGAATGGGTAGCAACTAGCGGCTTGCAACTGGCTTCTAGCAATCCTTCAAATTTGAACGGTGCCGTTTTTCTACTATATTTCTATATATTTCTCTTTATTTCAATGATAATATCTTAAATTCAGTCCTGCGGTTTTTGGCTTTTCCTTCTTCTGTTGAATTTTCAGCTATCGGGTTCGAAAATCCATAACCTTTACTTTTTAAACGGGTCGAAGCTATTCCACTATCTATCAGATATTTAACTACGGCATCTGCACGTTTCGCCGAGAGGTTTAGGTTGTAACTTTCTGAACCCTGATTGTCGGTATGTCCACCAATTTCAATCACCAGTGTGGCATTTTTCTGCATAAATTCAACAATATCAAGTAGTTGTTTCTTTGATTCGGACTTTAAACGGAACGAATCGGTTTCGAAAAAAATATTCTTCAAAATTGTAGTTGTACCAATACCAATCGGTTCAAGTTTAATATTCAGGTTCAATGGCTGTTGCCTGTTGTTCTCTGCCAATAAGTTGAAATTCTCGGAGTGGAAAAGGTAACCTTCCTTCTCAATGTTCAATCCATAATTGCGACCTGAAGGAAGACAAAAAAGGAATTCACCATTGTTTTCAAACGGGTAGAGGTGTTGGACCGACTTGTTCGTTACCAGATCATTCAGGCCAATTTCTGCAAGTACGGTCCGACCTGTAATTTTATCGGAAACATAACCTTTAACCCACGAAACCTGTTGTGGCATATCCTGTTCCGGAAGTGAAAAATTAAAAATATCGCGGCCACCAAAACCCGATTGATTTGAGGCAAACCATGCTTTTTTTCCCGAAACCTCAACGACAAGCCCCTCTTCATTCTTCGATGTATTGATCGGATATCCCAAATTCCTTGGAACATCAGTTTTCGTTGAGTCAACCTGTACAACGAAAAGATCCTTGCCACCCATTCCCGGCCAATAATCGGAAGTAAAATAAAGGGTTTTACCATCGGCATGAATAAATGGGGAGTTGTCGTTCCCTGGTGTGTTCAGCATTTCCATGTTGATGACTTTTCCGTAAACAGGAAAACCATTTTGAGTCACACCGGTCTGTTCGGCCCTCCAGATGTCCATGTTCCCTTTTCCCCCTTTCCGGTTGCTTGTAAAATAGAGCCATCGTCCATCGGCGGAGATTGAAGGCTGTGATTCCCATGAAGCGGAATTGACAGGGCTTCCTAGGTTTACCGGGTTGGACCAAATTCCATTTTGTTTGACCGACATATAGATATCGCAACTACCTAATCCATCTTCGCGGCTGCAAGCTGTAAAAAACAGGAGCCTCCCATCAGGTGAAATGCATTGTGCGCCCTCATTGTCATCGGTGTTGATTGGCGGGCCCAATGGTCGAGCCTTTTGCCATCCGTTGGAGTCTATTCTTGACAAATAGAAATCTTCCTGTGGCATGAATATTTTCTTTCCGGTACTGTCATTTCTGATCAACCGTGTGAATATAAGTGCATTGGATTCACCATTGAGGCTTGGCCAATATTCCTCTGAAGATGTGTTGATTGCAGGTCCCGCGTTTTCAGGTTGAAAAGGCACGGGAGATTTAATGGCCTGGGCTGCAAAACGACACGATAGGAGCAATTGGTTTTCATCGGGTGTAAGGGGCTTTTTCAAACTGTTATAATGTTCGATATTTTTTAGGGCTTCATCATATTCGGCATCTTTGTAAAGGATTTCCGCCATGTATTTGTAACCCCTTGGAAATTTGTCAATTGCAATCCCTAATCCTTTAATCAATGCATCTTTTTCTAGGATTTGCTGATTTGTGCCATGATAAATATCGGCCAACCCAAAATAAGCCATGTAATACTCCGGATAGGTCCGTATGATCTGGTTCAATAAACCCAGGGCTTTCGATCTGTCACCAACCACGGCTTGAATTTTCGCTTCGTTGTAAAGAGCATCGGCTTTTTTTTCCGAAACTCCGGCTTTTTGGGCAAAACTATTGTAAGTAATTGTTAGACAAAGTATTACTAAGATGCATTTTATCATGGACGATTTTTTAAATCTTTCGTAAAATTGCATAAATAATCCGGAAAAGAATATTCAACGTTGGCCAGTAAATAAAAAAACCGCCCCGGAATAAACCGGAGCGGTAAAGAATATTTTATTGCGGTGATTAAATGCTGTTGATGGCATTTAGATCGTCGAATGCTTGTTTTAAACGTGCGATCAATGATTCTTCACCTTTGCGCAGCCAAACGCGTGGGTCGTAGAATTTTTTGTTTGGTTTGTCGGCTCCTTCAGGATTTCCGATCTGTCCTTGCAAATAACCATGGTTTGCAGCCTCAAACTTACGGATCCCATCCCAGAATGCCCATTGTGTATCTGTATCAATGTTCATTTTGACCACACCATAACTGATTGCTTCCCTGATTTCTGCATGTGACGAACCCGATCCGCCATGGAATACGAAATTGACAGGATGCAGATCGGCGATACCCAGTTTTTCGCGGATGTATTCCTGAGAATTCTTCAGGATTACCGGCATCAATTTCACATTCCCTGGTTTATAGACACCATGAACGTTTCCAAAAGAGGCAGCGATCGTAAAATTAGGTGATACTTTGCTTAACTCTTCATAGGCATAACAAACATCGGCAGGTTGTGTATAAAGCAAACTGTTGTCGAGGCCACTGTTGTCAACTCCGTCTTCTTCGCCACCGGTGATCCCAAGTTCGATTTCAAGGGTCATTCCCATGACGGACATCCGTGCAAGGTAACGTTTGCTGATTTCGATGTTCTCATCAATTGGCTCTTCAGAAAGGTCGAGCATGTGCGAACTGAAAAGTGGTCTTCCTGTTTCGGTGAAATTCTTTTCACTGGCATCAAGTAAACCATCAATCCAGGGAAGTAATTTCTTTGCAGCGTGGTCGGTATGAAGAATGACATGGACACCATACGCTTCTGCAAGTGTGTGGATGTGTTTTGCACCAGCAACTGCGCCCAAAATGGCAGCATGTTGACCTTCCATTTTTAATCCTTTGCCAGCGTTGAAGGCCGCGCCTCCGTTTGAATACTGGATCATGACAGGAGCATTGGCCAATTTCGCAGCTTCCATTACAGCGTTCACCGTTGATGAACCAACTACATTTACTGCAGGAATTGCAAAACCGTTTGCTTTGGCAACTTTAAAAATATATTGCAAGTCGGCTCCGGCTACTACACCCGGCTTAACAACATTTGATATTTTATCCATAATATGAATTATTAAATAGTAATCTACAAATCTACACCATTTAAAGAAACTATTATTGGATAAATAGGTTAAGAATTAGTTAAATGAAATTGCTTTTACGTTTTCATCAGGATTTTTACGATCCCATGGTAATCGAACTATTATTTTCCCCATATAAAGCGGTAATTGAACCTCCTGTTGGGGGCAGTGTCGCCATCGGTACACAATGAAATGGGGTCGTGAAGGTCTGAGGCATTGTCGCTCCATTTAAAATCAAAAATGAATTGATTCCTGGTTAAATCCATTAATCTTCGGGGAACCTCAATCTCAATTTTGTTTCCACGGGTAAAATATTTCAGATTGGAAACCAGTGCCCATTTATTTGTGTCTGAACTGTCATATTTCAACAAAACTGTAGTGTTCTTGTCTTTTATATTTTTATTGATCAGAAAGTCATAACCATACCACCCAGTTTCAGGATTATTGTCAGCATCAATCAGAAGCAGCATCCAATTGTTATCGGTATAGTTGGTAAGCTGATCAGAAGTTTCAGCATAGAAATAGATATTTGCCTTATTTACAGCTACTTTCGATGTGGTGATGTCGTTTCTACCGGACTGATTGATATAATGCAAACCGCCGTAACCATTATGGTCCCGGTGATAAGTATCACCTTTGGTATCGCGGAATTCATTGGTTACCAATTTCCAATCGTCAAATTTCCCATCAATTTGAATGTTTGTCAATCCCTTCTGCACTGGTTGTGGCCTGACTCCTTTGTACCGCCTGATGTTCTGGGCCATTTGCATATAATAGTTATCGGTATAGCCATCCTTCATGGGTTGAATGCACCTGTTGAACTCAGCATTGTATTGATCGACAAAGAAATATGGGCTTTCCCGTCGCATGAATGAACCTTTTTTATCACCCTCTTGCTGATATTTGCCGGCTGTCCATTCGTTCCAATCGTTGATGTAAAGCATTTCCGGGTCCGATTTTAAGGCTTCGTTCCACCGGTCCTGGAAGTATATACCATAACCTTGGGGATTCTTTACCGTTTTTCCAAGCAAGGGAACATAAGCTGAATCTGCAAGATCATATTGATTGAGCAACGGTTCCCCGGTTTCGCGCCTCCATGATTTTCCGACAAGGCTGGAGGGATGTTGCGCTGGTGTGACCGCAGCTTCCTCTTTTTTTCCATTGTGGACCGAAACCAAACCATCGGGAGCCATGGCCTTGACTTTGGCGTTTCCAAGGTCATAACCAAAGCTCCAATTGTCTTCGGTGCCAATGTATCGTTTGCCTGCCCATTCCCAGTAACCCCACCACATCGTCCTCAGGGTAAAGAAGTTTCTGACCTCTTTTGTATAATCTTTATAAAATGGTTCTGTAAAATCGGGATCATTAAAATGCGGATGGCTGGAATCGGTTTTTGCCAAAGCATCGTAATGGGGATTGGGCTGTTTGACATCCTGACCATTGGCATCAAATTTAGGATTCCCATTGTAGAGGAGGAGTGGTTTGCCGTCCCAATAAAACCAAAGATCGTTGAATCGTTTGGTCTTGTAAATCCTGTCGAAGAGATCCTGGACTACGGTAACGACCTGTCCATTAAATGCCCAGAAACAAAATTGGGGAACTTTGTTGCCTTCTGCTTTCATTTTGTGCATGGTCTTGAAAAGGACTTCCCATTCGTCCCAATACCTGACAGCATTCGTAACATCAAGTATCAGAACGTCAACCCCTGCATCGGTGAGCATCGACATATCTTTGCGGATCACATACTCGTCCTGACTAAGAAAATAACCCATTTCAGGCTCGCCCCAATGGTAAGAGTTTTCCTTCCACAACGGATGTTTTGCATCGAGCCTGGCATTCGGGTCGCTTTTCAATACTTTCGAGACATCGGCAGAGTAAGGACTTTTGAAATTGGCAAAGTGATCCTGGGTATGCCATGTGATGTAAAATATGCTCACGAGCCTTCGTTTATCGTTCTTCAACGGTCCAACATCCATGAAATCAGGCATTTTTCTTCCCAGGGCATCGGTAGCAACCCAAGTATCCGAATACAGATCACGGAATTCAGTATTGACAGTCGAAGAGTCAGGTGAAGTACACCCCGACGGTTTTAAGTTATTTTGTTTGCCTTTAGACCCTTTTTCGATAGCAAAGGCCGACGGGAAAATGAACAATTGGACGACAAGCATCAACAAAAATAAAACCTCTGGACCAGAATATCTATTATTCATAAAGGAGTTATCAATTAGTACTGTTCAATCAGAAATTCAATTCGTTACACAAACAATCACAGTAACTTTAAAGAAGGGCCAAAGTACTTTTTTGACTCTGACCCTAATATTTCAACCCATTTCAATCCATTTCCACCTATTTCCACCTTTTTAATACTTCGTACTTAATATCTGAACCGGTCCAAACAACCCTGAAGGTTGCAACGGACTTTCAGGTTTGTAGGGATTTACAGGACACCAGGTTGGACGCTGATCTACTGGTAATTTGCTGTCACCGATCAACCGGTTTACCCATGTATTGACAACCTCAATTTTCAACTCGTTTTCACCCTCTTTTACAAACTTCGTGATGTCTAGCAGGTAAGGTGTTGTCCAGACGCCTCCAACATAAACTCCGTTCAAGGTAACTTTGGCCATCGCCGTTAGGCTTCCAAGGTTAATGGAAACTTGTTGATCATTTTGGTTTTGTCCCATATTGAATTTGCAATTATAAGCCGCTGTTCCCGAAAAATATTTTATCCTTTCGTCTGCGTTAGTTGTCCAATCCTGTAAAGTTTCAAAAACAACCGGTTGTTCAGGTCCCCTTTGAGCTGGATTGAAGACAACATTCCATGGACCCTTCAGGTCAACCAGTACATTTGATGCAGGATAGTTGGCTTCTAAGGTTCCAGACAAAGGTTTTTCAGATGGTTTCCTGAATACAACAAACACACTTTCAAAGGGTTCAAGTTTTATCGGCACTTCGGTCAGATCCTCTTTCTGAACAAACCCGTTCAGCTTTCTGATGTGCCCGGTTGTGGCTTCCCACAATTCCGGCGATAATCCCTTGACCCTGAATCCTGGGGAAACGACCTTTGGTGCTGAAGTTTGATTCGTGATAAAATAAATTTCACCGTTTTCCATTTTCCGGTGGCCATAATGGATTGATCGGTCTTCAGGTAAGGCGCAGTCTGGTTTGCAATTGATTAAGGCAAAAGCCTCTTCCATGGTCAATCCGCTCATAATTAATCCTTTGCCGAATTTGCGCGATTTCACATTTTTGCCATCCACCTCGCCCCAAAGCTCTGATGCAAGGGTTTGCACCTGTTGATCTGCCTGTGGCTGGTTTTGCAGGCTCGGCGACAGTTTGGGTGCCGGTCCTAAAACTACACCTCCGTCATTGACAAGCTGTTTAATTTTGGTCAACAGTTCTGGCCGCATCGTTTCAAGTTTTGGAAGTACCATGATCCTGTACTGCGTGCCGTGGGGAAGGGTCAACAATCCATCCTTAACGGTCATAAATTTTTCGATCACCTCGGCATTCATATAGTCGAACTGATAACCCACCGGCAAAGCCGGATCGGCAACCCCTGTCATTTTTGGGGCATCTTCGCCAATAAAATAGGCCACATCGGCAACATTCAACCCTTGCTGGAGCATGAAATTGGTCCTTTTGAGGTATTGGGTATAAACATCCATTTGCGAAAACCAGGTGTTGTTCCGGTTAAACTCATTTCCAAACCAGGCGTTCATCCCTGGTAGTTTGTCGTCATAAGGCTGTGTAATATAGACATGTAGTAGCGTATTGTTGATCCCTTCGGCAAAGAATCGGTCACCTCGTTGTTTGATGACACCCGGATAGCGGCTGAAAGGTTTTCCGGAGCAGGTGTTCGATTCGGCTGAAATTTTGTTTTTGCCGTAAATATGGCCACAGGAGGTAGCAGCGCGGTTTTCGATATTACCGAGCTCTCCCTCGCTCCAGAATTCACCTGCAATTTCATCCGACTGACCACCGTACATCAGAAATTCGCTTGGAAAACCCCAATGGCCGTAACATTCGAGCCAAGTTTTTAATCCATATTTGTGGCTGATATCCCTCAATCCACCCACATAATCATAGGCCACCTTATCTGCGACCATCCGGCGCATATCCCAGAGAAAACGGTCTGATGCAAGTTCACTGTTGACCACCATACCTTGATATACAGGAAGATAAGGAATGGCATCATATCCGAAGCGTTGTTTGAACTCTTCAAGAAAACCATCTGTAAAGTTCTGTCCACCAGTTTCGTAGCTGTCCTGGACAACAACTTTGAAACACCTACGGTCTGCTTCGGGAATACGTTTCAGGACTTCGCCCATATGGCCATAGAAATGTTTCTCAACATGTGCTTTGCTCATCTTGTCCACTTCGTAACCAGTGGCTTCAGGTGATGCAGGACTGTTTACCGTTCCGGTAGGGGTCATTCCGGTACGCATGATGATCCATTCCCCTTCAGGTACGTCCCATGTCAGCGTGCCATCGGTACTGAGGTTCTTTGAAAGGTCGGTTACTTTTGATCCGTCGATGACAATTGAAGGGTCATCTACAACAGGTTGTACGCCCCATTGATAATCTTTCCAGTAGGGAAGTGGGGTGGGGTGCATTTTGGCAAGGGTTTTCTCACTGTAACGCTCGACTTTAGGAGCAGCACCTATCGTTACTTCGGCCAGCCCACTGTTCAATTTCGCATCCTTGATTACCAGGCGGAAATTGGTTGATGTGGTTGCCGGAAAGGAGACTACCACAGGCGCATAAGGGTCAAAACCTACATTAAGGGCAGGATTGGAGCGGTTGATCTGAAATTCAGAAAGTGTCCGGTATTCTCCATGTGCCTCTTTCACCTGAAAAATAGCATTCACAAGCATCCTGGTCTCGGTTGGGCGAACGGATAAACTTCTGGCTGTAAAAGGTGTTTTAGCTTCAAAATCAATTGTAACCAATCCTTCAACAGGAAAACTGATCCCTGTTTTTTTGTCACCATCCACAATTTTTGAAAGTTGGGGAATGGCAGGAGAAGAAGTTATCTTTCCATTTAATTGATTAATTACAAGCAGGTTATCTTTTGGAGCGGGAAAAGCGATCACTTTCACATCCTGAAATTCAGCAGTCGGTTTGTCCATTTTTTGGACCATTTTTATCGGACCTTTGACGCGTAATTCAGATGTGGTCAAATAGCGCATCGCCTGTTCGGCTTTTATCCATGGACCGCCCGATTGGCTCCAGCCCGGAGAATTGAAGATGCCGATTTCGATTTTTAGCTCAGTGGCCGTTTTTAACGTCGTGTGCAGGATGTCCCACCACTCTTCGCTGAGCATTTTGACTTTCCCGTAAGGGATATCGCTCAACCCGATATTTCCAATAAATGCCCTGTTGATACCAGCTTTTTTCATGGATTGAAGGTCTTTCACGACTCCCTCTTTTGAGACATTATCGGAGATCCAGTACCAATAAACACCGGTTTGGATGGAATCGGGAGGTGTGACAAAACCACTTTCCAATGCTTCGGGGGATACTTTAGTCGGGTTAGTTTTACAGGAAACGGCAAAAAATATCATCGATAGACAGATGACCAGATGAATTGCATTTTTCATAATGTGGGGATTTGGATTTTTTGACATCATTTCAATTCCTTAAGTAAGTTTTTTGATCTAAGAGTTAATTGACTGTTTAGAAAAATCAGTTAATATTGTGGAACCAAAAGTAAGTTTTTAAACAATTGCTTTTGCAATCCAGTCCCAGGAATTATTGACATAAATTGAAATGTGATGGAGGATTTCTTCAAATATACGACAAAAAGTAATGAGGATAAAAACTGGGGATTGTACATGAACGTGGCAGGATGTGCCAATATCCTGCCAGGAGCCTCCTATCCTCCACCCGGACATCCGGCTGAATACAGTTTTAGCTGGGAAAACGGACGGATACTCCACGAATTTCAATTGAATTACATAACAAAGGGGGAAGGAGTTCTTGAAACAAAATCGGGAAAATATCCGGTAAAGGAGGGTTCGGTGATCATCATCTTTCCTGGTATGTGGCACAGGTACAGGCCCACAAAGGAGGGATGGAAGGAACATTACATCGGTTTTAACGGGATGTTCGCCAACCATCTGTTTGAAAATGAGTTTTTTTCGGGTCGGAACCCTGTTGTACAAATCGGTTTTAATGAACGCTTGCTTCAAAGCTTCTATGAACTGTTCAGCCTTGTTGAAATGGAAAGAGCTGGTTATCAGCAGGTTTGTTCAGGTTTGGTCATTTACATCCTGAGTACGATTATTTCCATCAAGAAAAATGAAAATTTTGCTGGCAAACAGATAGAACAAACGATCCAGAAAGCCTGCCTTACCATTCGTGAGAATATAGATAAAAACCTTAGTATAGAGCAACTTGCAAGTGATTTGAACATTGACTATTCCATTTTCCGCAAAGTGTTCAAGCAATATACCGGTATTCCACCCGGTCAGTACCACCTTTCTTTACGAATCAGGCAAGCCAAGGATTTGCTGATCAACACAGAATTGAGCATCAAAGAGATTTCATATCGGTTGGGGTTCGAATCGATCTTTTATTTTAGCAGGGTCTTTAAATCCAAAACAGGGATCAGCCCCACGGAATACAAGAATGGACCTAAAGTTGTTAATGGTTGATAGACTGATAAATGCTATCTGCGATATTCTTTAAAATATCGGCTTGTGCCAACAACATCGCTGTTACAAAAACCTTTATATCCTAAAAAACTGGGAGTAGGTGGTAGCGGTTGTTTATCGCCACAAGTGAGGTTAATTCCCATTTTATTGGCTTTTAGTAATTTAGACTGATTTTAATCTATCATGTCCACATATGATTATATGTCGTAATTAATTAGTAATAAGACTATTAAAAATATTGATTGTAATATCTTTTTGTAAATGCCAAATTGAATTGTAAGTTTTGGGCTTGGTTGTCCACACCAGACTTGAAATATAATCTTACTTTCGCTTTAGATTGGTTCAAAACATCCCTAAATTTCTACCGTCTGGGTAATTTGCGGTTGGGCTCTTTAAAATTTGTTCAAATTCCGAAAAATGAAAATAAAACATTCAACGATTCATAAAATCATCATTGCATTTTTGATATTGGTTGTACTTCTGACCATTTCAGCCTTATATTATATTGGAAACAGTTACTATTCAACAAGTTTGGAAGAACGCCACTTTCATCCCGACAATGATTCGCTCATTTCTAGCGGGCCAGTTGGACATGGTTTGGGCGTAATTGGTTCTTTGATGATGGCAGTTGGACTTTTTACTTATATGGCCAGGAAGCGGATCCGCTTGTTTTCGCGGGTTGGGGTACTTAAATATTGGTTGGAGATGCATATTTTCCTTTGTACTCTGGGACCAGTTCTTGTGTTGTTCCATACGACCTTCAAATTCGGGGGGATCGTGGCGGTCAGTTTCTGGTGCATGGTAGCCGTTGTTTTAAGCGGGGTGATCGGAAGGTTTATTTACGTTCAAATTCCCCGGTCCATCGAGGGGCGTGAACTGAGCCTACAGGAATTGGAAGATCAAAAGCTGGAAACCAACAAGCAGCTCAGGAAAACAATTACCCTCGATGAAAGTATTTATGAGCTGCTTGACAGCTATTCAGGTAATGAATCCAAGGGGATAGGTAACCAGTTTTTTAAAAGCCGCAAAGAGAGAGTTGCACTTCGCCAACTTAAAACTGAGCTGAAATTGCAACAGGTTCCAAAAGTTAAAACAAGGGAAATATTACAGACATACAAGGACCAATTGTCACTCAAGAAAAGGATCGACAGGCTAAATATGATGCAAAACCTTTTTAAATACTGGCATGTAGCCCACCTTCCATTCGCTTTGGGAATGTTGGTCATCATGATTGTGCATGTTACTGTTGCCATCACTTTTGGTGCAAAATGGATATTTTAACCTATGGAATTACTTTTAGAAAAACTGATTACATATCTCGTTGTTGCGATCTTCCTTATCGTGGTTGTGATCATTTATTTAAGAAAACAAAAGAGGGAATCGAAGATTGTAGATGCAAAAATTGCCATAGCCAAGGAGGAAGGGTTGTATGAGCCTGTTTCGCTGCATCCCGTAATCAATGTGAACAGTTGCATCAAAAGCGGTGCCTGCATCACTGCCTGCCCTGAAAAGGATATTATCGGCATCCGAAATGGCAAGGCTACCATTATCAATGCATCACATTGTATTGGTCACGGCGCGTGTTTTAATGCTTGTCCGGTTCAGGCCATTACTTTATGTATTGGAACCGAAAAGAGAGGAGTCGATCTGCCGCATGTCAACCAAACATTTGAATCGAATGTTCCCGGTGTTTACATTGCTGGCGAGATGGGTGGGATGGGATTGATCAAAAACTCGGTTGAGCAGGGGAAGCAAGCCGTCGAAAACCTGGTAAAAACGATCAATAAGAATGTTGAAGCCCAATATGACCTGATTATTGTGGGTGCCGGCCCGGCAGGTATATCGGCAACCCTTACCGCTAAAAAAATGAATATTAGAGCTTTAACTCTTGAACAAGACTCGTTGGGAGGAACAGTTTTTACTTTTCCAAGGTCAAAAATTGTGATGACCTCTTCGATGGATTTGCCTCTTTATGGTAAGGTAAAACTCTTCGAGACCAGCAAGCTTGAATTGTTGAACCTTTGGAATGAAGTGCTTTCAAAGAATGGGATACAGATTAAAGAAAATTCAAAAGTCGAAGCCGTTGTACCCAAAGACAAGCACTTTGTAGTCAAAACACTCAGTGGTGAGGAATTTACTTCGCGAAAAGTATTGCTTGCGGTTGGCCGGAGGGGATCACCACGAAAACTCAACGTTAAGGGCGAGGAGAGCACGAAAGTCGCCTATCGATTACTGGAGCCAGAATTGATTGAGGATAAGGATATTGTGGTAGTAGGGGGAGGTGATTCCGCCATTGAGACTGCATTGTTGCTCACCGATCAGAACAGGGTTCATTTGTCCTACAGGAGTGATGTGTTTGGCAGGTTAAAACCCAAAAACAAGAGCAAAATACAGACAGCTATTGAGGAAGGGAGGATCAAAGTCCTGTTTAACTCAGGTTTGACTGCTATTGAGGATGAGCTGGTTCGAATCTCGGTAAAAGGTTCCGATCAGGAACTTGTATTGAAAAATGACCTTGTATATATTTTTGCCGGTGGGGAACTTCCTACCCAATTTCTTGAAAAAATTGGGATTATGATCAGTACAAAGCGTGGTGAAGCCATTTTAAAGCATGAAGATTAGAACATCAAAGTCCTGATAAGAGATTTAGTAATGAAAAATGTCAACCAAAATACCAGTGGAAAATTTATTACCGGGATCATCCTTCTGATGGTTTCAATAAGTGGCTATGGGCAAATATCTCCGGGGGAATTGTCGAAGGTCCATGCAAGCCTCGACGGTATGGCCAACTGTACGAAGTGCCATAAATTTGGAGAGAAAATTGCCAACGGGAAATGCCTTGACTGCCACACCGAGATCAAAGCCCGGACTGACAAAAAAAAAGGTTTCCACTCCTCTTCTGAAGTTTCGGCTAAAACATGTATCACCTGCCACAGCGACCACCATGGCGCTAATTTTGCAATTATCCGTTTTGACAAGAACAAGTTTGACCACAACCTGACCGGTTTTAAACTTGAAGGTGTCCATGCAAAAAAAGAGTGCGAAAAATGTCATAAAACAGCCTTTATTACCGATACCGATCCAAATATTAGAAAGAAAAGTTCGACTTATCTTGGTCTGACGAATGAGTGTTTTGGATGTCATGAAGATGTACACCAAAAAACACTTTCAAATACCTGCTCAAATTGCCATTCCAATGAGGCATTCAAACCGGCTTCAAAATTTGACCATTCAAAAGCAAAATATCAGCTTAAAGGAAAACATGCAACTGTTTTGTGCAAGGAATGTCATAAAACGGTTGTTCAGAATGGTAAAAATATGCAACAGTTTACAGGACTGCAATTTAGCAGTTGTCTCAATTGTCATAAGGATGTCCACAAAGACCAGTTTGGCCAGAATTGCACCCAATGCCATACTGAAGAGTCATTTAAGGCTATCAAAGGGATCAGCAAATTTGATCATACCAAGACTAAATATCTTCTTGTAGGTCAGCACATTACAATTGCTTGTAAATCATGCCATAAGGTGAGCCTTACTGCTCCCTTGCCTCACGAAAAGTGTACGAGTTGCCACATTGATTACCATAAGGGGGAATTTGCCCAGGCTGGGAAGTCTCCAGAATGTACACAGTGCCATTCTATGGAAGGTTTCAAGAAATCCTCATATACAATTGAACAACACAATCAGACTGTCTTTAAACTGGAAGGAGGCCACCTTGCAGCGCCTTGTTTTGAATGTCACAAAAAAGCCAAAGATTGGAAATTTCGGGAAATCGGAAAAAAATGTTCTGCCTGTCACGAGAATATTCATCGTAATGTTATAGATATCAGGTTTATCCCTGATGATAATTGTGAGAGTTGCCATAATGTGAATACATGGAAGGACATCAAGTTCGACCACAAGCTTACCTCCTTCACATTGGAAGGAAAACATACCGGACAAACATGCCGTAAGTGCCATTTTGAGGACAAACCAGATGGAACATTTTCTCAGAAATTTGCCATCTTAAAAGACGGTTCTTGCGAATCTTGCCATACCGATGTCCATCGTGCCCAGTTTAAGGAGAACAATGTGACATTGTGTTCAAAGTGCCACGGATTTGAAGGCTGGAAACCAGCGAAGTTCAATCACGACAGCACCAGTTTTAAATTGGATGGGGCACATAAAAAAGTGATTTGTATTAAATGTCATAAACCTGTAAAGGAAGGTGATACTACTTATATCAATTATAAACTAAAAGACGCCAAATGTACAAGTTGTCATTTGCGATAATCCTTTTATCGCTTGCAATCAATGTTATGGCCCAATCGCCTCATGGAAAGGATTTTAAAGCTGAATGTGTGAATTGCCACACATCTGGGGGGTGGAAAGAGATGAATGTTAAGCTATTGTTTGACCATGATACGACCAGTTTCAAGTTGGTCGGGCAGCACAAACAGGTGAGTTGTAAAGCTTGCCATAAAACATTGGATTTTAATCTGAAGAAACAGACCTGTGTTGAATGTCATACCGATATGCACAATGGTACGGTGGGCAAAGATTGCGCCAGGTGCCATACACCAAATACCTGGATCATTGAGAATGTGACCGATCTGCATCAGCAGAGCCGTTTCCCCTTACTTGGTGCACACCGTACAGCAAGTTGTGCAGGATGCCACAAATCAGCATCCACCTTGTTGTTTGAGCACACTGGTATAGAATGTGTCGATTGTCATAAAGTTGATTATCAGAATGCAACGAATCCGAACCATGTGCAGGGAGGTTTTCCGACATTGTGTACTGAATGTCATCTTGTTGGGACGACAACCTGGAATTCAGGAAAGGTAGCCCATGACTTCTTCCCATTGGTTGGAGGCCATAATGTTGGTTGTATCCTGTGCCATACAAATGGTCAGCTTACCAAAGTTTCCAAAGAGTGTGTCAGTTGCCACCAGGTGCAGTACAACAATGCCCCTCGACATACACAATTGAAATATTCTAACGATTGCACAAAATGCCATACCTCGACAAATTGGTTACAAACCACATTTAACCATTCACTTACGAATTTTCCGCTCACTGGCTTGCATATACCAGTTGTCTGTGAAAAGTGCCATACGACCACCCTGGCAGGAACCCCCACTGTTTGTAGCGGTTGCCACCTTGGCGATTTCAACAATGCTGCTATTCCAAGCCATTTAACTGCAGGTATCCCGAAGACTTGTGAAACATGCCACACGACAGCAGGATGGAAACCCTCGGCATTTAACCACACAACAACTGGTTTTGAACTGAAAGGTGGACACAAAGCCATTGTACAATGTTCAGCATGTCACAAAGGTACATTGACTGGTTTAAAACCTGAATGTATCAGTTGTCATCAGGTGCAGTACAATAGTGCTCCTAGGCATTTGCAATTGGGATATCCGACCGATTGTTCTAAATGCCATTCTTCCGATAATTGGCTGCAATCCAGCTTTAACCATGCTGGAACTAATTTTCCGCTTGCTGGTTTGCATACAGGTGTTGCCTGCGAAAAATGCCATGTTACCAGTTTAAAGGGAACTCCCACAATTTGCAAAAGTTGTCACCTCACTAATTTCAATCAGGCTCAGTTGCCCAACCATATCGCTGCAGGGATTACCCAGGATTGCGAAACCTGCCATACACCGGCAGGTTGGAAACCTTCGGCGTTCAACCACACAACGACAGGATTTGAATTGACTGGGAACCACAAATTGGTTACACAGTGTTCGAGCTGCCATAAAGGAAACCTAACTTCTGCAAGTCCGTTGTGTATCAATTGCCATCAGGTTCAGTACAATAGTGCATCAGACCATGTAAAATTGGGATATCCGACCGATTGTTCAAAATGCCACAATACAACAAACTGGCTCCAAACCAACTTTAATCATGCCACAACAAACTTTCCGTTAACCGGGGCACATGTAACTACAGCTTGTAATTTATGCCATACGACCAAATTTGCCGGAACGCCGACTTTATGTTTTAGCTGTCACACTACCAAGTACAACAATACGACGAATCCAAACCATCTCACGGCAAAATTCCCGACCAATTGCGAGTCGTGTCACACAACAACTGCATGGACGCCTGCAACTTTTAACCACGACGGGCAATTCTTTCCGATTTATTCCGGAAAACACAAAAGTGCATGGACGCTTTGTACCGAATGTCATACTACCAGTAATTATTCAAATTATAGTTGCATCGATTGTCATGAACATAGTAATAAAACTTCTGTTGATAAAACACATAGTGGGAAGAAAAATTATAGTTATACTAGCACAGCATGTTACAGTTGCCATCCACGTGGCACTGCAAATTAATTCAAATTAGGGCGATGAGAATAATATTCTTCATATTTCTGATGATTGGTGTTTCTGTCACTTTGTCCGCACAAGTTGAAAGCGATGAGATTGAAGGATCTGTGACTTTTGTTACCGCACAAAATGTATATGTCAAATTTGCATCTGCAAAAAAGATTAAACCCGGCGATAAGATTTTTGTCCGGAAAAACAATGTGCTGGTTCCTGTGCTTGTTGTCGATTATTCCTCCTCGATCTCATGTGTTGGCAAATTGACTGGAGATCAAAAACTTAAAGAGGGCGATAAAGTGATTGCTTTAATCATTATCGATAAAAGTGAATCTAAAAGGGAACAGGAAAACAGAAGGGTTGAGGCCATTCCCGTAAGTGATGAAGTTATGGGCAAGTCGGTAAAGGATTCCACCAAAACAGGTCAGGTACGTAAACAGGATGTAAGGGGAAGATTGCAATTTTCATCTTATTCGAATTTGTCAAACCTTGCAGGAACTGAAAGTCACAGGTTGCGCTATACGATGTCTTTGGATGTATTAAACGTTGCCGATTCACGTTTGTCATTCGAAAGTTATGTATCGTTTACACACAAGTTAAACGATTGGGCACCAATTAAGGCAGATATTTTCAATGGATTGAAAATCTATGACTTGAATTTGAAGTACGAAATAGGAAAAAGTACTGCAATATGGGTGGGACGTAAAATCAACCCAAAAGTAGCGAGCCTTGGGGCAATCGACGGGATACAGTTTGAGTCGGCCGGTAAATATTTTTATTTTGGAGTCGTTGCGGGGATGCGGCCTGATTATACCGATTATGGGTTCAATTCAAAATTGCCCGAATATGGTGTCTATTTGGGTCAAACATTGGAAAACAAAAATGGGATGATGCAGACTTCTGTTGCGGTTTTCGAGCAGACGAATGCCGGAAATACCGACCGGCGGTATGCGTATTTTCAGCACGACAATTCCTTGTTGAACAATGTCAATTTGTTTGTTTCATCCGAAGTCGATCTATACAAGGTCGTCAATGGTTTGCCGGTCAACGGATATACCCTCACCAGTTTGTACGCATCGCTGAATTTTCGGATCACGAAAAGGCTTTCGATCATGGGGTCATACGACAACCGTAAAAATGTGATCTATTACGAAACGTTCAAGAACTATGTCGATCAATTGCTCGAAGATGCTTCCCGTCAGGGAGTTCAGGTAAGGATCAATTACCGTCCGATCAACTACATGAACATTGGGGTTTCATCGAGTTACAGGTTGCGCGACAAAGATTTTTTACCGACAAAAAATGTAAACGGATATCTATCCTACGGTAAAATGCCTTTGGGTATAACGGCCTCATTATCTGGTAATTTAATTCAGACAAGTTATGTCAACGGTTCAGTCTATGGAATAAGGCTCGACAAGAGCCTTATGTCGGGAAAAATGAATTGGGGGTTGAATTACAGATATGTTGATTACCAATTTGTTAGTAATTCCAATACACTTCAGCAGCACATTGGTGAAGCCGATTTGTCGGTTCAGGTTACACGGAAGTTCTCATTATCGGTGAATTACGAGGGAACTTTTGAAAAAGTGAACAAATATCACTCAATCTACTTCAGTGCTATCAAAAGATTTTAACAAAAGGATATATTTGCAAAAAAAACGTATTTCGATGAATTACGGGTTGTTTTATTATTAATGTCAGGTAAGTTTATAAAAACAGAAGAAATGAAGAAATTAGTATTTGTAATGTTTGTCCTTTCAGTGATAGCTGCTTGCACATCGCCTCAGCAAAAACCTAAAAAAGATACAGCCCAGGCTGGGATACTTAAACAGGTCAAGATAGCTGAAGTTATTCAGGCTCAGAGTTATACCTATTTGAAGGTTTCTGATGCCCTTGTAGAAAATTGGTTGGCAGTAAACAAGCAGGATTATAAAGTTGGTGCCGATTTGTTTGTGAATTACACTACGGCTGTCACGATGGAAAATTTTCACAGCAAAGAGCTGAACCGTGATTTTCCATCGATTTTATTTGTTTCTCAAGTTTCTGATCAGCAGCAATCGGCTACCGAACAGCCTTCAGGTATGGGTGGTGGCATGGGTGGTGGCATGGGTGGTGCCATGGGCGCACAAATGCCAGCAGGAAAAAAAGTTGCCCCGGTTCAAGCCAATATAAAGGTTGAACCTATCCCAGGAGGAATAACGATTGCAGAATTGTACGCCAACAAAGCCAAATATGCGGGTAAAAAGGTGAAAATCAAAGGTTCTGTGGTAAAAGTCAATGATGAGATCATGGGCAAGAACTGGGTACATCTTCAGGACGGCACAAAAAATGGGGATGATTTTGACCTTACTTTTACTACAAAAGCTACTGTTGTAGTGAACGATGTTGTTACTTTTGAAGGAGTCGTAGCCATTGACAAAGATTTCACAGCTGGGTATGTCTATCCTTTGATCGTTGAGGATGCAGAGCTGATTAAATAGGTTTTCGGATTTAAAAATACATATTAAACCCTCAAGGTACCCGATACCTTGAGGGTTTGTTGTTCTTCGAAATTGTGAATTCCGTTAAAAATTCGTATCTTCGTAAAATGTAACAGGTGCAGGAAAACTGGTTCCTTTTATGCCCTCTTACTTTTCAACTTTTTGTTATAACAGTTAATAAATAAGGTTATGCGATATCTTGATCCAAAAAATGACCTGACTTTTAAGAAAGTATTTGGTGAACACCCGCATCTTTTGAAGAGTTTCCTGAACGCCGTAATGCCGCTCGAAGAAGGTAAAAAGATTGTCTCCCTCGAATACTTGACTGCCGAATTGGTTCCCGAAATTCCCATGTTTGCGAATTCAATTGTTGACGTTCGTTGCATCGATGAAAAAGGACAGCAGTTTATCGTTGAAATGCAGATGCTTTGGACAGACAGTTTCAAAAGCAGGGTTCTGTTCAATGCATCAAAAGCTTATATCAAACAAGTGGGAAGGGGCTTCCAATACAAAGGCTTACAACCTGTTTACTCGCTCAATATCATTAACGAAAATTTTGACGACAATCCAGATAGGTATTTGCATTATTATCAGATCATCCACACCATGGATAGTGAAAAGGTGATGGAAGGATTGGAATTTGTTTTTATCGAGTTGCCAAAATTTAAAGCAAAGAAATTTACAGATAAAAAGTTGCAGGTGTTATGGTTGCGCTTTTTATCCGAAATTAACGATTTGCAGGAAGGAATTTCTCCTGATTTTTTGGATGTTCCGGAGATTAAAGAGGCGACTGACCTGATCCTTGAAAGTGGGCTTACCAAAGGTGAACTCGAAACTTACGATAGGTATTGGGATATCATCAGTACAGAAAAGACATTTTTAATAGATGCTTTTGACAAGGGTATTGAACAAGGTATTGAACAAGGAATCTGGAAGGGCATCGAACAGGAGAAAAAAGAGTCAGACAAGAAGATAAAAGCTGAAAAGTTGGGAATTGCCAGTACCTTGAAAAGGATCGGAATTTTAAATTCGGATATTTCAGTAGCAACGGGACTTTCCGAACATGAAATTGAAAGACTTTGATAATAAACCCTCAAGGATTTAAAATCCTTGAGGATTTATTTTATTACCTTTTTAACTTGATCACTTCGCTTCCGGCAAGCAGGTAGGCCCCTGAACCGTAAACCTCCCAGCTATCGGCATTGAAATTTTTCTTCGGATCTGCACCAATCGGTTGTACCCAACCTACATGACCATCTTCTTTAACACATTGATTCAATCCAATCCATGCTTTTTCAACAACCGGTAAATAGGTTGATTTGTCGAGGATACCATTGTTTATCCCCCAAGCCATAGCATAACAATCAAATCCTGAGCCACTTACTTCGCCACCAGGATAAGAGTCGGGATCAAGCAAGCTGGCACGCCAAAGTCCGTCGGCCTGCTGAATCCCTTTTAACCGTTCTGACATTGCTTTGAAAATAGTAACATAAAATTCCCGGTTTGGATAGTTGGCCGGAAGTTCATTCAATACCCTTACGAGGCCACCCATTACCCAGCCATTCCCACGCGACCAGAATATCTTTTTCCCGTTTGCTTCATGGATATCTTTGCCATCGTTTTTGATCACATATTTAAGGTCACGGGCAAAGAGGTGTTCCTCCTTATCGTAGAGCAGGTCATAACATTCTTTAAAAAGTTGGTCACAATATTTCAGGTAACTATCATTCCCTGTAGCAATTCCCAATTTAACCATCGCTGGTGGCCCCATAAACAGGGCATCGCACCACCACCATTTGATCACTTCGTTACCTTTGGTAGGATAAGGTTTTTTCATGAAAATGGCCAGCGTATCAATGAAAGGCTGGATCATCTCCTTTTTATTTTCAATCTTATAAACATCGACATAGGTTTGGCAGATTGCAATATCGTCGGCATGGTACCATCTTTTGCCTGGTTTCCATTGGTTTGCATTTCCCATGTCGAGCATTGCCTGATAAATCTCTTTGGATTTGGTTGTTTGCCAGGCAGCAGATACCCCGGCATAAAAAGCACCGTTTGTCCAGTCGGTCAAGGCGTGGTTTGGATTTTTAAGTTGCCATTCGGTTACTTTTTTCATTGTTTTCTTGATGTAACCTGCCGAAAACACTTTTTTGTTGTTTGCTGGCTTCGCAAAACCCAATACGGTAAATGCAATCAGCACAATTAAGAGGAGAATCTTTTTCATCATTTAGTCGTTTTTAATTAATCGGATGCAAATATATTAAATCGTGCAATCGATTGCAATGACAATTAATTAAAAGTTTACATACCCTGGGTGATTCAAGCTGAATTTTGCTTAATATTGCAAAGCTAAAAAACAATGATAAATACGATTATTCATAAAGGACATCATCATCACTTGCCATAAGGTGAACCGGGTTGGTACGTCCATAAATATAATACCAATACATTGGCTTACCTTTAATTACAGGTAAGCCTTTTTTATTTTACAAATATGGAGACTATTTTGCGAATTGCTGTTCAGACCAAGGGTCGTTTAAACGAAGATTCAATGACTTTGCTTGGTGAAACAGGTATAAAACTGGTTACTGGCAGCCGAAGGTTGATTTCTGCCGCCAAGAATTTCCCTTTGGAAGCCTTGTTTTTGCGCGATGACGATATTCCGCAATGTGTTGCCGACGGGGTTGCGGATATTGGGGTTGTTGGTTTAAATGAAGTACTTGAACAGCAGAAAACCGTGGACATTGTGAAACATCTTGGTTTCAGCAAATGCCGGTTATCGCTTGCGATTCCTAAAGACATTCAATATATTGGTCTGGAATGGTTTTCAGGAAAGAAAATCGCCACATCTTACCCAAGGGTACTTAAGGATTTTCTTTCCAAAAACAATATTGAAGCGGATATTCATTTTATTGCCGGGTCTGTTGAAATTGCACCTGGTATCGGTTTGGCTGATGCCATATTCGACATTGTAAGTTCAGGCAGTACGCTGATCAGCAATCGGTTGAAAGAGGTTCAAACTATTATTGAATCGGAAGCTGTAATGGTCGCAACGCCAAACCTTTCAAAAGAGAAGCAGGCTATTCTCGACGAACTTATTTTTCGTATCGAAGCGGTCGAGAAGGGGAGGGGCAAGAAATACATTTTGCTGAATGCACCAAATGATAAACTGGACCAGATCATCCAGGTACTTCCTGGAATGACGTCCCCGACGATTATGCCATTGGCAAGAAGTGGTTGGAGTTCCCTTCATTCTGTAATCAATGAACGCGAGTTCTGGGAGGTAATTGGAAAGCTGAAAAAAAATGGTGCCGAAGGGATCCTTGTTTTACCTATCGAAAAAATGATTTTATAAATTTATTCGTCATGAAGATTTACCGCTACCCACTGTTAAAATCGTGGCCGGAAATTACAAAACGGCCATTTGCCGATCATTCAGATAAAATTGAAACTGTCCGCGAAGTGATGGAGAATATCCGTGAAAATGGAGATGATGCGCTACATGAATATACAAAACGTTTTGACAAGGTCGATCTCGTTGATTTTAAGGTTACTCCCGATGAAATCGAAGAGGCTGTCCTGAAAGTCGATACAGATCTTAAAAGGGCCATTGCTGTTGCGGCCAATAACATCGACTTGTTTCATGTTGCGCAGAAGATTCCGCACCGGATTATTGAAACAATGCCTGGTGTTAAATGTTGGCAGAAATCGGTTCCGATCGAATATGTCGGGCTGTATATTCCCGGAGGATCGGCCCCCTTGTTTTCTACGGTCCTAATGCTTGGGATTCCCGCACTGATTGCAGGATGCAAAAATGTTGTTTTGTGTACGCCACCTGATCGTGAGGGGAAAATCCACCCAGCCATCTTGTATGCTGCTTCTGTTTGCCACATCACCGAAATTTTTAAAATTGGTGGTATGCAGGCAATTGGTGCAATGGCGTATGGCACGGAATCCATTCCTAAGGTTGAAAAGATATTTGGACCTGGAAATTCTTGGGTCACAGCGGCAAAACAGTTTGTAGCGATGGCCGATTGTGCGATTGATATGCCCGCTGGTCCTTCCGAGGTGGCTGTGATGGCCGACAAATCGGCAAATCCTGCTTTTGTTGCTGCCGATTTATTGTCGCAGGCCGAGCATGGCCCTGATAGTCAGGTGATTTTGGTATCCACTGACGAACAGTTGATCAATGATGTAATTGATCAAATCGAAATTCAAATCAAGGAACTTCCGCGCTCTTCAACTGCAACAAAAGCACTCGAAAACAGCCGGGCGATTTTGGTGAACGATCCTGAGGAAATGGTCAGCCTGATCAATTTCTATGCTCCTGAGCACCTGATAATAGCAACATGCAATGCTGCGGAAGTTGCAGAAGAAATCACAAATGCGGGGTCTGTTTTTATTGGAAACTATTCCCCTGAAAGTGCAGGCGATTATGCTTCAGGAACCAATCACACCCTTCCCACCAATGGTTGGGCAAGGTCATTTAGTGGTATTGGATTGGACAGTTTCTGCAAAAAGATCACCTTTCAGGAAATCTCAAAAGAAGGGATACTTCAATTGGGTCCTTCCATTGAAAAAATGGCGGCTGCTGAACAGCTTTTTGCCCATAAAAATGCCGCAACTTTACGCATGAAATGAAGAAGAACAATCAGGTTAAATTTTGAATTATCTATGTATGATCTTAGATATTAATCAGTTGCTTCGCGAAAACATCCGCACGATGAAACCTTATTCCAGTGCAAGGGACGAGTTTTCTGGCGATGCGGCTGTATTTCTCGATGCAAACGAAAATCCTTACAATTCGCCTTGGAACCGTTATCCCGATCCGCGTCAGCTAAAACTGAAGGAAAGGGTCGGTGAAATCAAAAATGTACCGATCAGCAATATTTTTCTTGGGAATGGAAGTGATGAACCCATTGATCTGTTGTTCCGTGCATTTTGCGAACCTGGCAAAGACAATGTTGTTTCGATCAATCCAACCTACGGCATGTACCGCGTTGCTGCAGATACCAACAATATCACAGTAAAACTGGTCAATCTGGGTTCCGATTTTGAATTGGATGCGGATGCCATTCTTGCGGCAGTAAATCCTAATACGAAAATTATATTTCTTTGCTCCCCAAATAATCCATCCGGTAACGCTTTGGACCATAATGGGATGAAGCGGATTGTTGAAGGATTTCATGGTCTGGTGGTTATAGATGAGGCTTACATTGATTTCTGTCCTGAGAAATCCTTCCTACCAGTCCTGGAGCAATACCAAAACCTTGTGATCCTTCAAACTTTTTCCAAAGCCTGGGGAATGGCAGGTCTCCGTTTGGGTATGGCATTTGCTTCCTTTCAGATTATTGAGATTTTGAGCCGTATCAAATACCCATATAATCTTAGCATACTGACCCAGCAGAAAGCCCTTGAACTTTTGGACGATAAGCAACGGATGATCGATTGGGTGGAAGTCATATTGAAGGAGCGGACAAAAATGGTCGAAGTCTTGGTCAAATATCCTTTTGTAATTAAGGTTTATCCAACCGATGCCAATTTTGTCCTCGTAAAGACCCACGATCCAAGGGGAATTTATCAATACCTTGTCGAGGAGAAAATCATCGTTCGCGACCGCTCTTCCATCTCACTGTGCGAAGGGTGTTTACGGATCAGTATCGGATCGCCTGAAGAAAATGCAATATTGATCGATGCCCTCGATGGTTTAGTTTAAAGATTAAAAATAACCAATGAAAAAAGTACTGTTTATAGACCGCGACGGAACACTGATTGTAGAGCCACCTGTTGATATGCAGGTTGACTCGCTGGAAAAGCTGGAATTTATGCCAGGAGTTTTAAGAAGCCTGTACAATATCAGGAAATACCTTGACTATGAATTGGTTATTGTTTCCAATCAGGATGGGTTGGGAACCGCTTCGTATCCGGAAGATACTTTTTGGCCGGCTCAGAACAAGATGATGAAAGCCTTTGAAAACGAAGGGATATTTTTCAAAAATGTACATTTTGATCCTTCCTTGCCGGAACAAAATTCGCCGAACCGCAAACCGGGGATTGGAATGTTGACCGAGTATCTTTCTGGAGATTATGACATCGCTGCTTCATATGTGATCGGTGACCGTGTAACAGACATTCAGCTTGCCAAAAACCTCGGAGCGAATGGTATTTTCTTTGCCAACGAAGGTCGAAGGCATGAATTAAACGATAAAGGTTTATCGGATTATTGCAATCTGATTTCCGAAAATTGGGACGAAGTATTTAGTTTCCTTGCTATTGGTGAAAGGTCTGCAACTATCCAACGAAAAACTTCAGAAACTGATATATTTGTTGAGTTAAAATTAGATGGGACAGGGAAGTGTGACATATCTACTGGCTTGGGATTTTTTGATCATATGCTCGATCAGATAGGGCGGCACTCAGGATGCGATTTAAAAATCAAGGTTATTGGAGATCTTACTGTCGATGAGCATCATACTATTGAAGATACCGGTATTGCAATTGGCGAAGCGTTCAGAAAAGCCTTGGGCAACAAACGAGGTATTGAAAGATACGGATTTTTCCTTCCGATGGACGATTGTCTTGCGCAGGTGGCCCTCGATTTTGGGGGAAGGCCCTGGCTGGTTTGGGATGCGACCTTTTTGCGCGAAAAAGTAGGCGACATGCCAACCGAAATGTTCTTCCATTTCTTTAAGTCACTGGCCGATTCTGCATTGATGAATCTGAATATCAAGGCCGATGGAACCAATGAACACCACAAGATTGAGGGGATTTTCAAGGCATTTGCCCGTTCAATAAAGATGGCAATCCGCAAAGATCCATTTCAGCAGTCGCTACCAAGTACAAAGGGAGTACTTTAGATACAAAAGAATCATCAAAAAATAAAACATTCAATGCAGACGATCCGAAAAGATGCGGATAATAGGAATACAGCAATATTGCTGATTTATTGTCCTGATAAACAGGGAATACTTGCCTCTGTGACTGAATTTTTAAATGAAAATAAAGGGAATATTATTTATCTCGACCAGCATGTTGACCATGAAGAGGGATTGTTTTATATGCGTGTGGAGTGGGAATTGGGTGAATTTGCTATTCCGCGTGAGAAAATAGCTGATTATTTCGAAACCCTGATTGCCCAAAAGTATTCGATGCAGTTTGCCCTCCATTTTTCGGACAAGAGGCCACGAATGGCAATCTTTGTTTCCAAAATGTCGCATTGCCTTTTTGATATCCTTTCGCGTTATGTAGGTGGGGATTGGGATACCGAAATTCCACTGATTATCAGTAACCATGAAACAATGCGCCCCGTTGCAGACAGTTTTGGAATTGATTATATAGTGGTTGAGATCAACAGTGGCAATAAAGCCCAGCAGGAGAAATTGGAGATTGAAATACTTGAGAAGTACAATATTGATTTTGTTGTACTTGCCCGATATATGCAGGTTTTATCCGATGACTTTGTAAAACATTTTCCCAATCGGATTATCAATATCCACCACTCATTTTTACCTGCATTTGCTGGTGCGAAGCCCTACCATGCAGCACATCAGCGTGGTGTGAAAATCATAGGTGCCACTAGCCATTATGTAACAGCCGATTTAGATGCCGGACCGATTATTGCACAGGATGTTGTCCGTATTTCGCACATTGATACCGTTGACAGCCTGATCCGTAAAGGTAGGGACCTGGAGAAAATTGTGCTGAGTGAAGCCGTTTATAAGCACCTTCAGCGTAAAATATTGGTTTACAATAACAGAACTGTTGTATTTAATTAAAGAAAAATGGAAAATATCTTCAAAAATTTCAAATTGATCCTTGTTGGATTGTTCATCTTCAATGGTTGCTTTGCACAAACAAAACTAGAAATTCCGAAACAAACGGTTCCCGAAGAATATGGCTATAAGGTTAAAATTGGGGATCAGGTGCCCGATTTTTCAATGACCTTGACAGACGGGAAGAAGGTCTCACCGAAAGATTGGAAAGGCAAAGTAGTCATGCTTCAGTTTACGGCAAGTTGGTGCAGTGTGTGCCGCAAGGAGATGCCTTTTATCGAAAAGGACATCCGGCTCAAAAATAAAAACAATCCCAACTTTCTCCTTTTGGGTGTTGACCGGGACGAGCCGTTGGAAAAAGTTGTTAAGTTTCAAAAAGACATGGCAATTACCTATCCTCTGGCACTAGATCCAAATGCCGATATCTTCGGATTGTTCGCCGATAAGAAAGCAGGTGTCACTCGAAATGTAATTCTCGACCGAAATGGGAAAATCGTTTACATGACAAGGCTCTACAAACCGGAAGAGTTTCAGGAGATGGTGAAAGTAATTGACATGCTTGTGAAATAGCAATATATCGGTAATGATAGGTCTTTAAATGGCATCAGAAGAGGACAGTTCAGGGTATATTATTATTGATTTGCATACTATTAAGTATGGAGTTGGCACAAGAGAATCTGGTGAGCGACTCAGAAATGAACTTGTAAGAGTGTTCAATCAATCTGGTATGAACTTCATAATTGACTTTGCAAACGTGAGAATAATTTCGTCTGCCTTTGCTGATGAGCTTATGGGGAAACTAGTAACAGAATTTGGATTTTATGGTTTTAATAACATCTTCAAATTGAAAAATATGAATTCAAACGTTCAATCAATCGTTCAACGATCAGTAGCTCAACGGATGATGGAAAGCTTCAATGGGAATGGAATAAACCATGCAGATGATTCCTATGCATCTGAAAAATAAAGAAATATCATTTTAGTTCTATGAAAATCGTAATCATAAAATACAATGCCGGCAATATCCGGTCAGTGGATTTCGCCCTTCAAAGGTTGGGCATATCTGCTTCAATAACAGCCGATCCTGACGAAATCAGGAGTGCCGACAGGATTATTTTCCCAGGAGTTGGAGAAGCTTCTACGACAATGAGTTACCTTAAGGAACACAAATTGGATGTTTTGATTTGTGATTTGAAGCAACCTGTCCTCGGGATTTGTCTCGGTCTACAGTTGATGTGTACCCATTCCGAAGAGGGAGATGTTGATTGTTTGGGAATCTTTCCAGAGAAGGTGAAGAAATTTGTGTTGCCTATCAATGAGAAGAGCAAGTTCAAAATCCCACACATGGGTTGGAACAGCCTTTCGGGGTTAAGGACACCACTTTTTAACCGGATCAGCGAAGAGGATTATTTCTACTTTGTCCACTCTTTTTATGCCACCACTGGAGCCGATACCGCTGCAACCTGCGATTATCTTGTCCCTTTCAGTGCATCTTTACAGAGGGACAATTACTATGCAACGCAATTCCATCCCGAAAAAAGCGGAAAGGTAGGCGCCCTGATCCTGGAGAACTTTATCAACCTAAAGATTTGAAATCCATGAAGATTGAAATCATCCCCGCCATCGATATCATTGAAGGCAAGTGTGTCCGTTTAAGCCAGGGCGACTACCTGCAAAAAACAATTTACAACGAGAATCCATTGGAAGTTGCCAAAATGTTCGAGGCTGCAGGTTTGAAACGCCTCCATCTGGTCGATCTTGATGGGGCAAAGGCACATCACATTGTCAATCAGAAGGTTCTGGAAAAAATTGCATCAAACACCAATTTGGTGATAGACTTTGGTGGAGGTTTGAAATCGGATGAAGACCTTAGGATTGCCTTTGAATCGGGGGCATCCATGGTAACAGGCGGAAGCATTGCTGTAAAATCACCGGAGGTTTTTCTGAGCTGGATCGACAAATTTGGGGCAGATAAAATCATCCTTGGCGCTGATGCAAAAAATGAGATGATTGCTGTTGCCGGTTGGCTGGAGAGTACAGGCACTGATGTTTTTGAATTTATAAGGCATTGGCATTCAAAGGGTATTCACAAGGTGATCAGTACCGACATCAGCCGAGACGGGATGTTGAGCGGTGCCGCAACTGAATTGTATCAGAAAATCCTGAAAATTGTTCCTGATGCTTACCTGATTGCGAGTGGCGGCATCAGCTCAATGGCAGACATCCTTGAATTGCAGGAAGCTGGAATTCCGGCTGTAATTACCGGAAAGGCAATCTATGAAGAAAAGATTACCATGGGTGAATTGAAGAGATTCTGTCAATAGAAGGACTCAAAACAAATACCTTGAAAAAGCATTACTTTCTTTTAGTTTTGATCATAATTGTTTACAGGGTTGGTTATTCTCAATTGCCTATATATCAAGCAAATAATTGCTATTTTGAAAAAATAAAGTTGCACATAAAGGATAAAGCTTTTAAGGATACTATTATGTTATTTCGCAATTACATTGATTTTAAGGATGATATAAGGCTTTTATGTAGAGACAAAATAGCTGATAAAAACCTTGAAGACCTGATATGGGGGTGTAAATATATTTCTGAATGGCTTAGGTATCAACAAAGGCTGAATAAATTCTCTTTTGTTTCTTTCAGAACTCAAAATAGTAATGACACGATAGCAATCGTCTATATTTGCGATAGGAAAACAAGGGAAACCATTGAAAAATATCGGTTTAGGATCGTAAATAAAATGATTATTGGTATCAATATATTGCCAGATGTTTTTGACGGTTTTGTACCTATTGAGGAATTTGAAGATGAAAAATATAAAGTAATTGAAATCTGATTCACAGTGTTTTATGAACAGAGTGGTAACAATTTATTTTTAACAAAATGCTTGCAAAAAGATTAATTCCCTGCCTTGATATACGTGATGGGCAAACCGTTAAAGGAGTAAACTTTGTCAATATTATCAATGTAGGTGACCCTGTGGAGCTGGGGAAGCTTTATGCGCAACAGGGTGCCGATGAACTGGTCTTTTTGGATATTACAGCCACTCATGAGGGGCGCAAGACCTTTGTGGAATTGGTGAAGCGCATTGCCCAAAACCTTGATATTCCTTTTACTGTGGGAGGAGGGATCAGCGAGCTCAAAGATGCCGAAGCCTTGCTTTCGGCTGGGGCTGATAAAATTTCGATCAACTCCTCGGCAGTCCGCAACCCACAATTAATTGATGATATGGCCCGTAACTTCGGGAGCCAGTTTGTCGTTGTGGCTATTGATGCGCGTGAAGCCAACGATTATTGGACAGTCACTGTAAACGGGGGGCGTATTCCAACCGAAAAGGAGCTTTTTTCGTGGGCCAAAGAAGCAGAAGACCGTGGCGCAGGTGAAATCCTTTTTACCTCCATGAACCACGACGGTACCAAGAACGGTTTTGCAAACCAGGACCTTGCAAAGCTTTCGGAGATCCTCACCATTCCGTTGATCGCCTCGGGAGGTGCAGGAACTATGGAACATTTTGCCGATGTTTTTACCCTTGGCAAGGCAGATGCAGGATTGGCAGCGAGCATCTTCCATTTTCATGAAATTGCCATTCCCGATTTAAAGCACTACCTTCGCGGAAAAGGGATTTGTGTGAGATAGATCTATTTGGTAAACCTTTGGGTCGGGCGATTTCCAATCGCCCTTAGTTGTATTTATTATCCGTTTGTAGTTTTAATGAATTGGTTGATCTCAGTAAATAATTAGAATAACAGAATACAAAATAAGATATGGAACTCAATTTCAACAAACTGGCAGGCGACCTCCTTCCTGCAGTCATACAGGACAATACAACTGGCAAGGTTTTAATGCTTGGTTTTATGAACAAGGAAGCCTACCATGAAACGGTTTCAACAGGCCTCGTCACTTTCTTCAGCCGCACGAAAAACCGGCTTTGGACAAAAGGGGAGGAGTCAGGGAATTTCCTGAAGGTAGTCTCTATCCAACCCGATTGCGATCAGGATACCTTGCTGATCAAGGTCAATCCAACAGGTCCTGTTTGCCACAAGGGGACCGATACCTGTTGGGGAGAGGAAAATAAGACGGAGGATGTGATGTTCTTAAAGAAATTACAGGACTTTATCGACAAGCGAAAAAAGGAGATGCCCTTAGGTTCCTACACCACATCCTTGTTTGAAGACGGCCTTGCACGTATGGCCCAGAAAGTTGGGGAAGAGGCAATTGAAACAGTGATCGAGGCGATGGCCAACAATGACAAACGCTTACTCTATGAAGCTTCAGACCTTGTGTATCATTTGATTGTCCTCCTGTCGCACAAAGGTATGCGGATTGAGGATATCGCAAGGGAGCTAAAGAGGAGGCATAAATAATAGACTTACGGACATTAAAAATGACATCCTCGCAAAATGATACCAGATTGGAAAACAAATAAGGTTTATTATTCATTTCAATCTTCGTTTGATTTTAAACTTGAATTAAAAGATTTACGAGAAACTGTAAAACGGAATAATTATAATTATAGTCATATTGCTGGTACTAAGGACTATTATTGCCGAGATTATATGCCAATTCAGTTGACAAAAAATGAATTTATTCAATTTAAATTCCAACCAGACTATTTAATAAACAGCAATGATAGGATAAGTTTTGTGACTGATGTGAATAATGTTTTAAGGAAGAATAGATTTTTGGGAAAACTACAAATAAAAAATTCTGAAATAATTCTTGATGGCGGTAATATTATTAAAAGTGAAAACAAAGTAATTATTACTGATAAAGTTGCAGTAGATAATAACCTAACTATTGAACAAACAAGAACTGAACTTGAGAAAATTTTAAAGGTAAAGGTTATAATCATACCAAGATATCCTGAAGAAGAAACTGGTCACTCAGATGGTATAATTAGGTTTTTAAATGAAAATACTGTTTTGACCATAAATATTGAAAATGAAAAAAAGGATTGGAAAGATAAGTTGGTTCATGAAATAGAAAAGGTAAACTTAAAATTAATCTCGCTTCCAATAGCAAAAACACACGAATATGACTGGAGGTATATAAACTATTTACATGTTGGAAAAACTATTATCGTTCCATCTTTTAAAAATAATAAGGAAAGTGATAAAATAATATTACTTTTATGAATGACGTATTTAAACAATATGGATAGAAAATGGAGTCAATAGACGCTGATAGAATTTCTGAAAATGGTGGAGTATTGAATTGTTTTACATGGAATGTTTTTGAATAAAATTTACGATATGAGTTGCAAACATAGATTTTTTGATAATTTAATACCGACATGGGAGTTTGACTACTTATTCATTGGGACTTTTAATCCAGTATGGAATAATCCTAACGGTAACAATGCAAATTATTTTTATGGAAGGCATACCAATGATTTTTGGTATATTTTACCAAAAGTGTTTGGGGATAGTGATTTAATGGCAAAAGAAAACAGAACAGACCAAAATATTCTAATTAACTATCTGAAAACTAAAAAGATTGCGTTATCAGATATTGTTATTGAAGTAAAAAATGTTGAGAAAGAAAATGAACTTCATTTTAATGATATAATTGGCGTTAGAGACAAAAGTCTTGAAAAATATGAACTGATTTTTAATAGTGCAATATTTAATATGCTGAATAACAAATTAAAAGGAGTCTTTTTCACTCGACAATATGAAAGTAAATCAACAATTTGTAATCAATGGAAATTGATAAAAGATAAATGTAAAGAACTATCAATTCCAACTTCGGAATTAGTTACACCTTCAAGGGGATACCGAGGCAATGGATATAACAGAGAAAAGAAAATAAGAGAATGGAGAAATATCATATTAAAAGATTAACGACTTTTAATACATGGTTTAGCACTTGCGGATTCCAGTTGTTTGCGAGCGTTTGTGTCTTGTAAAAAGTAATAAGGAATCGATTTGTAATCCCTTACGACACCATACCATAAAACGTTACCAACAAGCCGAAAAAGCAGTTTTTTGCTGATGCAACTGGTGAAATTATGCAATTTACAACTTTATTGAGTATCAGAATAATTTAATATTAATAAAGTAAATACTATTGCGCTATTCAAATACAATTTAACAACCGAACAGCTACTCAACTTGGGTTGAATGAAAAGCAAGTAAAAGCCGTTTTGTTTATGAAAGAAAATGGAAAAATATCCAATACTTGATTGGCTCATAATTGGCTCAATTGGTTCATAATTGCATCAAACTATTTAAGATAAGGGTCGAACTTCGAAAACACAAACAAATTAAAACGAATACAATGAAAATCAGATTTTTAAGGTTATTTCTATTTATTTCTTCTTTCAACTTTATTTCACTTGCTTCCACCGGTGCCTCAAAAATTATCGTTACCGACAAAGACAAGTTGCTGCTTCAGGAGAAATTTGATAAGTTCTTAAAAGACAAAAACTTACCAATGGGTGATCTGGTCCATAAAATTGGAACTGATTTTATGGGAACGCCCTATGTTTCAAACACGCTCGATAAAACAAAGGAAGAAAACCTGGTTGTCAATCTGCGCGAGTTGGATTGCACCACTTTCGTAGAAAATTGTATCTCAATTGCCCGTACAATTAAAAGCGGCGAAGCAACTTTCGACAGGTTCGTCAAAGAGCTTGAGAATTTGAGGTATCGCAACGGTAAATTGAACGGTTATACAAGCAGGTTACATTACATTGCCGAATGGATGATCGACAATTCTGCCAAAGGAATAGTCAAGGATGTAACTGGTCAGGTAGGGGGCGAATCCCATAAGGTTAACCTGAATTTTATGAGCACCCATCCCGACTCGTACCCACAGTTGTTGGGACAGCCAAAACTGGTTGAAGAGATTAAGCAAATTGAAATCAGGGTTTCCGCACAACCCTTTTATTATATTCCAAAAGAAAAAATTGCTTCCTGTGAAAAGCAAATACTTGATGGTGACGTAGTTGCTTTTGTTACCAGAATTCCGGGAATGGATGTTTCACATGTCGGATTCTTGTTTAAAAAAGAAGGACGTGTATTCCTGCTTCACGCACCGCTTTCAGGGGGAAAAGTTACCACTACAAAGGTGCCATTGGCTGAATACCTCAAAGACTCCAAGAGCACAACAGGCCTATTTGTGATAAGGGTTCTTTAATCTTAAGACCAGCAATATTTTGATTTTATTTTGCTATATTTACAAAAATATTGGATTCAAAGTAGAACTATAATTAGTGTACAATGAAGTTTATTTTATATACAATTTTGGCTTTAGCTTGTTCTTTAACAAGCTGTAAAATGCATTCAAAGATTAAAAATTCAGACGCTATGAAATCAGATTATGAAATTGGGCTTGGTGAGAGTTTTCAAATCGAATTGGCATCCAATCCGACGACAGGTTATGCATGGCAATGGACTAACAAGGATGCAATATTGAATGTGGAAAAGGTTGAATCAAAATATACGGCAACCGATAATCCCAAAGGAATGGTAGGTTCCGGGGGTACCGAAACCTGGAAATTTAAAGGTATAAAGAGTGGGTCAGAAACGCTGAAATTGGAGTACAAGCGCGCTTGGGAATCAGGTGCTGCTGCCGAAGTAAAATCGATTAACGTAACTGTTAAGTAATAATTGCTGAAAAATTATGACTCCACATAAATCAGGTGGCACATTCAGAAAATTAACTCAATGTGCCACCTGTTTCATTTCTTCGGTTTTCCTTTTCCGTTCTCCCTCGACTGACCCAATTTCCATGTCACTCCCTTCATTTTTTCATTCTTTCATTTTTCATTTCTTCATTTTCCCGTCTCCCTTCGCCGTTTTTCCCTATCTTCCAATGCATTCAACAACTCATTGATTTGTTGTTCGGTATGGATGGCAGAAACGGTTATCCTTACGATATACTGAACGGTCTTAACCGGATAAGTCACAAACGGGGCAATGATGCCTTTGGATTTTAAAAAGTCGGATAACCCTGTTGCATCCTTCTGATCATTGAACAGGATAGGTATGATCGGGGCACAACTTTCGGTCGTGTTGTATCCCAAATTTTTAACTCCCTCCCTGATTTTCAGGGCGTTCAACAACATTTTTTCCCTTCGCTCAGGTTCATTGGTAATTATTCTTAATGCAGCGCATGCTGCGGCAACCATAGGTGGAGGTAAAGCCGTAGAAGCCCCATACACATGTGAATTTTCCCTGATTGTTTTTATAACATCATGATTTGCTGATATAAAGCCGCCATAAACGCCAACGGCTTTGCTCATGGTCTCGGTCTGAAAAATCCCGGGAGCGTGTTCCAAATGAAAATATTCTGGAGTCCCTTTGCCATTCTCACCAAGGACTCCTGTGGCATGGGCATCATCCACAACCAATAAACCATTGTATTTCTCCGCAACTGGATAAATCTCATCCAATGGGGCAATTTCTCCCGTGAGCGCAAAAATCCCGTCGGTGATGACCAATGGCCTGATCGACTTGTGCTTATTGATCAGTAATTCCAGGTCTGTAGCATTCCTATGTTCGTAAAAATAGATTTTGGAAATATCTGAAGGAAATCCATCGATGATACTGGCATGTGCAGAACTGTCGGCAAATATGGCATCATATTCACCTTTTAGTGCCTGAAGCAGGATTTTATTGCCAAGATAGCCAGAGGCATAGACGATTGCATCCTCTTGTTGTTTAAAATCTGCCAATATTTTTTCCAGTTCCAGATGGATAGTCGAAGTGCCGGTTGTTTGTCTGGAAGCGGCGAAATTCAAACCAAAATTCCGAATTCCTTCATTGGCAGCTTTTACCAAATCAGGGTGGTTGGCCAATCCGAGGTAATTGTTGCCGGCAAAATAAGAATATTGATGTCCTTCAGAGTGGATCGTATTCCCCGAAAAACTTTCCATGATCAGCATAATAGCGAAATATTAAATCAGATGGCTTAAGATCATTACACCAATCAGTCCTATGACGCCTATGGTTGTCTCCATAACGGTCCAGACCGCGAAGGTTTGCTTGATCGAGGTGTTAAAGTACTCCTTGAACAACCAGAACCCGATGTCGTTGAAATGCGAAAGCATTAGGCTACCAGCCCCGGCGGCGATAACCATCAATTCGGGAGACACATTTGTCCCTACGATCAAGGGTGCGGTTAATCCTGCAGCAGTTATGCAGGATACTGTGGCAGAGCCTATTGTAAACCGGATCAAAGTAGCAACGCTCCA
>CAIYPA010000459.1 GCA_903927965.1 uncultured Bacteroidia bacterium
CCGGCATATTATTCTGACCAATTTTCAAAACTATGTTGAGCATTTCGCCGACAAGTTCAATGTCCCGATAGTTGGTGAAGAAAGATCGATGCCCAATGCAAGCGCAAATGGCATTACAATTATCAACTTTGGGATGGGAAGTCCAAATGCAGCAACAATTATGGACCTTTTAAGCGCGATTATGCCCGAAGCTGTCCTGTTTCTTGGGAAATGTGGCGGCTTAAAACGCAAAAGCCAGCTTGGAAATTTAATTCTTCCCCTCGCTGCTATCAGAAGTGATGGTACATCAAACGATTATCTTCCACCCGAAGTTCCTGCTCTGCCGGCATTCAGTCTTCAGCGTGCGGTGTCATCGACCATTCGGGACATGGGTCTCGACTACTGGACTGGCACAGTATTTACGACCAACAAGAGGGTTTGGGAATACGACGAGCGGTTTAAAAAATACCTCAGCAAAACAAGGGCGATGGCCATCGATATGGAAACGGCCACAATCTTCACTGTCGGATTTTACAACCAGATCCCGACAGGGGCATTGTTATTGGTTTCGGACCAACCCATGATTTCAACAGGAGTCAAAACCGCTGCCAGTGACAAGGAGGTTACCCGTAAATTCGTGACCCACCACCTTGAAGTTGGCATTGGTGCATTGACCGAAATAATCAACGATGGCCGTTCGGTAAAACACCTGAAATTTTGAGCGGTATGGATTACACACAAATCATCTCAGACATAAAAAATAAGGTATATCACCCAATTTATTTCCTTGAAGGTGAAGAGCCCTATTTTTTGGACCAGATCAGCGATTATATTCTTGACAATGTACTGACCGAAGATGAAAAAGGGTTCAACCAATCTATCCTCTATGGTAAGGATCTAAGTATCGACGCGATCATGACCGCGGCCAAAAGGTTCCCAATGATGGCCGAGCGGCAAGTTGTTGTGATCCGTGAAGCACAGAATATCAGGAATATAGAAGACCTTGCACCGTATGCGGAGAAACCACAGAAGTCAACCATCCTGGTTCTTAACCACAAATACAAGACGATCGACAAACGGAAAAGACTCTATAAGGCAATCCAGAAAAATGGGGTCTATTTTGAGTCTAAACCCCTTTATGATAATCAGATACCGGCCTGGATCTCAAAATATCTGAAAGGTAAAAACCTCGGTATCGATCCGCGTGCAGCCCAGATGATTACCGATTTCATTGGAAGCGATCTACAAAGGATTGTCAATGAGCTCGAAAAGGTGTGCATTTCGTTGGTGCCCGGAACAAGCATTATGCCCGACGATGTTGAAAGGAATATTGGCATCAGTAAAGAATTCAATAATTTTGAGCTTCAAAACGCATTGGGAAACAGGGATATCCTAAAGGCAAACCGGATCATCAACTTCTTTATCGATAACGAAAAGAACCACCCGCTTACAGTTATACTCGGCAACTTGCTAAATTATTTCCGCAAATTGCTTGTGTATCACTCTATTGAAAATAAATCGGACCGCTCGCTGGTTGCACAGAAATTAGGGGTAAATCCATATTTTATCAATGATTACGTGAACGCCTCAAAAAATTACACCCTCGACAAGGCAATAAAAATAATTGCCATTATGCGTGAGTACGACCTGCGTTCAAAAGGTGCCCGTGGAGGCAGTGCGAGCAATGGCGACCTCTTGCGCGAATTAACATTTAAAATTTTACACATCTGAAAATGGCAACTACAACCCTATTGTTGATCCTCTTTATAACTATGACTTCGATTGCTGCTTTTTCGCAGTCCGAAACGATGGCCCAATTCCAGTTTAATGCCTTTCAAATCGTCCATCGCAGACAATATTATCGCATTCTGACCCATGCTTTTGTTCATGCCAGTTGGGAACACCTGATCGTGAACATGATCGTCCTTTATTCGTTCGGGAGCAATGTGGAACACTATTTCCGCGACGAATTTGGAAGTATCAGTGTCTATTATTACCTGATCCTGTTCTTCGGTTCGGTCACCTTCTCAAGCTTGTGGTCGTTGGTCAAGCAAAAAGACAACCCCTATTACAATTCGGTGGGTGCTTCGGGGGCTGTTTCGGCTGTACTTTTTACTGCCATATTTTTTGATCCATGGAATCCGGTTTATTTATTTGGCATCCTGCCTTTCCCAGGTATTATCTTTGGCGCACTTTACCTTTATTATTCCTATTATATGAGCAACAAAAAGATGGACAACATTGGTCATGATGCCCATTTCCTTGGTGCGATCTTTGGATTTTTGCTTCCTGTTGTGCTTCGGCCCTCTTTATTCGTCATCTTTATCCATATGCTTTTTGGAAGGTTCGGGCAGTAAGCCAGGTCAAAAATGAGTTTTTTAATGATCTATATCAATGACTATTATGGGATTTATTACAAAAGTCTCCGTTTTTCTTCGTGAAACTTTGTGCCTTCGTGTCTTCGTGGCATTTTGATTTTCAGCCATAAAAGCACTGAGTCTCTAAGTTTCACAAAGCTTGAAAGAATAAAAAAATCAAATAAATAAAAAATATTGGAGATGAAAAGTACAGGATTAAAAATTAAAGCATTTGCATTGTTCCTTTTCTTTGTCCTGATTTCAATTCAGGGACAATCGCAACATCGGCTGGTGCTGCTACACCCAACTGTCAGCAACATCGAAAGCATCGAATGGATGGTGCAGAATAAGGTGATTGATATCCCCGGTGTAGAATTATTGGGAGTTTATTATGCGAAGGAAGTTTACGATTATTCGGCCTCCGAAAAATACCTTGCAAGCCACCAGATAAAGAATTATCGGCTCCGCAAAATTGACAAGGAACTCAACCTTGAGGATATTTTCCGTGAAAACAATTGTACCGCAGATTTCAGGAAATTGTTCCAGGAGTCGGATGCCATCCTGTTTTTCGGTGGCCCTGACATTCCTGCGGCTGTTTATGGTGAAAAACAACATTTGCTCACATTGGTCACCGACCCTTACCGGCACTATTTCGAAACTTCGTTGTTTTTCCATTTGATCGGTGGAAGCCGGAACCTTTCATTTGTCCCGTTCTTAAAGGAAAAACCCGATTTTGTGATCAGGGCTTTTTGTTTGGGGATGCAAACGATGAATGTTGCCGCAGGGGGTACTTTGATCCA
>CAIYPA010000460.1 GCA_903927965.1 uncultured Bacteroidia bacterium
CCCGGATCATAAGACAGCCGCAAATGTTTATATATCAGGTACATTCAATGGGTGGAGCACGACCCAAACTCCAATGAAAGCAGGAAATAGCGGTTGGACTGTTGATCTGTACCTGAAGCCAGGGAAGTATGCTTATAAGTTTATTGTCGATGGGAAATGGATTCCTGACCCCAACAATAAACTTCGTGATCGTGACGGGGCAGGTGGCTATAATTCAATTGTCTTTTGCCCAAATTATCTCTTTGAATTGAAGGGATTTAAAGAGGCTAAAAATGTTGTTGTCACCGGGAATTTTTACGGTTGGAATCAAAAGGGGATATCCTTAAGTAAAACTTCTGAGGGTTGGGTATTGCCAATCTATTTCCGTGATGGCACCTATGCCTATAAGTTTCTTGTCGATAAACAATGGATGACCGATCCTGTAAATAAGGAAGTTAGAAAGGATAGTGGTGGCAATCTGAACTCCTTTATCGGGATTGGCGAACCTTATCTCTTTAAGTTGGATGGTTTTACAACTGCTTCAAAGGTTATTTTAGCGGGTACATTTAACGGTTGGAGTGATAATGAATTGGTAATGGATAAAACTGAAAATGGATGGCAATTGCCCTATATTATTGCTTCTGGCAATTACGAATATAAATTTATCGTGGATGGACAGTGGATGACCGATCCCCTGAACCCTTTCATAACAGGATCGGGCAACAAGGTGAATTCGTTTATAGCCTTAAAAGCCAATCATCTGTTTGATCTCGATAAATTCCCTGATGCCAGCACGGTAATTGTTACAGGAAGCTTCAATGGCTGGAGCAAGGATAGTTATAAGATGAAAAAGCAAGGCGGCAAGTGGATTTTACCAATCTATCTGAAACCCGGGAAATATACTTACAAATTTATCGTGGATGGAACCTGGATCCTTGACCCTGTCAATAAACTCTATGAGCAGAATGAGTACGATACCGACAATTCGGTTTTGTGGATCGAGCAGTGAAGGGTAATTTTTGTGGCTGGCAACTGGCGGTTGGCAACTAGCTGATTTCAATAGGTTGATTAGTTTTCAAATTTTGCCTAAATGATTTTCGCCAATAAATTTAATAACTATCAATAATTCAATAGGTTGCAAAAGTCGTCCTGTGTATTTATATTGGAAAATAGGTTTTCAGAAAAACCAGGTGTTTGATGATCAATAGTAACCAACCGGTGGGATGTGGAACGGATAGATTCATTTAAACGATAATTTCCTTTGTCGATATAACTCTTTAAAACAGGAAGGCAAGTTTGCTTATAAATACCGCATAAAGGCTCGATCAGGTTATTTCCGTGGATGGGAACAGTGATGTCGCTATCGGAGGCATTTTCAAGCAGATATTCAAGCAAAGAGGTGTTTATCAATGGCATATCACAGGATAGGATGATATTGAATTCAGTCTGTGAGCGTTTCAGGCAGGAGTAAATCCCAATCATCGGGGAACCGTCAGGCAGTTCATCTGGCCACACTTCACAACCAGTATCATCGTAAATGAAATTGTTGGAACTGATCATAACAATCTCACAAAGTGGCTTCAAGGCATCGATGGAATATTCGATCAACGTTTTGCCATTGAGGATCATTAGTGATTTATCGCTACCCATGCGGCTACTTTTACCACCTGCCAATACAATCCCAGTTATTTTAGGTACTGCCATTTATGTAAATATTTGATTTATATAATATTGAACCTAAAACAAGTGGCCTATGAACTGTGCCCCATGCCCGAAGCCCTTTGCCCTCCGCTCCATGCCCCATGCTCAATGCCGGTTGCTAGCCGCTAATTACCCGTTGCCGTTCCCTTTTTCTTATTCCTGTAATGGTTCATGATAAACAGGATACCTACAATTACGAAAGGCAGATTGATCATTAAAATAATCGAAAGGCTGACCGCAACGGAATGTGTCCGGTTGTAGTTCATCAAATAAACAAACGGACTAAAACCGAGACCGATCAGAGTAATGACAACACCACCCACCAATTCCCATTTCCATGCCACCAACAACACAGCCAACAATACGAACGAAGGGATCATGTGCATCAGAAACCCTCCAATTTGTTGGAGGAGTGGCATTCCTGGTTCAAATGCATCGAGAGAAAACATGCTCACAAAAAGTATGGCCCCAATACACAGCAAACGGGGAAGCCAATACAAAACCTTTTCCTTTGTTCCCATAGCTTTAATTTTTGTTTTATGTAAGAAAAATTTTAAAATTACTTCCAAACCTGACTTTTGGTTCTTGAATCTTTAAAAAATATTTTTACTTTTGCATCACCAACAAAAAAGGCGAAAATAGCTCAGTTGGTAGAGCATTAGCTTCCCAAGCTGAGGGTCGCGAGTTCGAGTCTCGTTTTTCGCTCTTTAAAATCAACCACTTACAGAGGTTTCTCAGTAAGTGGTTTTTTATTGATATCCATGAAAATTATTTTTTTAGCTCATTCGCACCCGGGCAAACCCAATAGGTATAGTTGGTTTTCGACTTAAAGGACGGGTCGCTGATCCCTTTTGTTTCCGCAATGTGCTTCTTTACATGGTCCAATTCCATATGGGCATTGTGAGCCCCCTTTGTCGCCCAGGTTTCCGTAATGCAAAACAGCGTACTGTCGTTGTATGATTGGAACAGGCAATAATCGAGGCATCCGGGTTCTTTGGCGAGTACTACAGCTTTGCAGGCATCAAACGATTTTTTGAGCAGCGAAACATACTGTGGCAACACTTTTCGTTCGAAACGCATCACAACAACCATTGAATCTTTGTTATAAGTGCAGGTTTTTGCCGTAGATGCAACTTTGCTGCTGCATGTGCAGCCAACCAATACGCCAATCAGGAACATTGCAAGAGTAAGATTTTTCAACATAAAAGTTTTATTACAAGAGTTAGTAAATGAATATTCAACGCGAAGATAACAAAAGATACGAAGTCTGCGATGGAGCAAATTCTTTGTATTCTTTCCAATTTAAAGTCATTCTTCTTCAGGCTTTGTTCTTTTAGGTTCTCTTTGCTCATGAAAATCTTCCATTTTTATGATAGGAAGGGCAACCATCATATCTGATGGATAAGGCGCTAACAAACTCAATACATTTGACAATTTACTTGAAGTATCAATCCATTTCATTTCATCTGGTTCCTTAAGGATCACGGGCATTCGCTCAATTCCAAGGCTTTGCAACAAACTATTGGCTTTAGTGGTGATAATGGCGAAAGACTTTACGATTTCGTTAGTTGCTGGATCATTCCATGCTTCATAAACTCCGGCAAATGCAAATAGTTTGTTAAATGATTGAATATAAATCATATAAGCTTTATCTTGATCAGATATTTCTGAATAGATATTTGCAAAAACAAGACAGCGTTTGTTGAGTAAATTTTTCCCATGAACAGTTTGAATGAGATCAGAGATTGACTCTGAATTTCCAGGGTCGTACCACCGTTTTATTACTTCTTCCGCCTTGATGTTGATGATTTTTTCAGTAGCCATTGAATAAAACGGTGTCATCCCGAATTTGAATTGTTGTATTTCATTGGGATTTTCATTTGTAATGGCAAAGGCATCGACGTTACAAACAACAGAATATAATTTTATACACTCATCACTATTCAGATCAGGATTGTTTTTATTCCGATTTTCAATTCTTCTAGTTTCTCTTGGTGAACCAAATTCCTTGCACATGATTATATTTTAATCAAATTAAAGATTGTAATATAATCAATATATTCGAAATAGAAAATTTGGGGACCATAAAACTCAAATTTCTGAAATAAAAAATTGGATAAGTAATTCATATAAAATCACATATCCAATTTATGACGAAATAGGGCCTTCAAGGTTTTCAAAACCTTGAAGGCCTGTAAATAAAAAGTTTATTTCAGGAATGTCTCACGTTTCTGTAGATTTGTGAGGCCACCCAATAAAAAGATGGTACTGAATACAATAAGGAACCAACGGTTCTTATGCGAGATTTGTTGCCAGATCATCTCGTTCATCTGGTTTGGAATCGAATAGGGATTGTGGAACACATTCCATTGCGTACGGTCGAGAATATTTGCCAGAATCATCAATAACACCCCCAGGATGATCATGACCACTGCAGTACCGTTCCCATTCTTGACCATTGTGGAGACTAAGAAAGCCAGTGTCCCTAGAAAAAAGACAGGGAACATCAACTGATACGACATCTCGAACACAGAAAATGGGAGCAGTCCGTAATATCCTACCCAGCAAAAGAGGTACAGAAAAAACCAGGTCAACAAAAAGATCATGACCAGTCGCACCATCCAGACTTTGTAACGGTAATTGGGAATCCCGAAAAGGATCTCAAGGATACGTGAATCCGCATCGCTCTGAATACCAAACACAGTAGGGTAGAATACCAGCAGGACTCCCGGGAATATCAGGATTCCATAAACATGGGAGGAGTTGTAACCAGGATTGTTGAAAACCATGCTGATCGATAGCAGGATGAAGAACAAAAGTGCAGCGATTACAAACCAGATGAACCTTCCCGCAAAAATGATTTTGAGGTTGTAACGTGCCATTTTCAGAACCAGGTCAACCCAGAAATAGAGTTTGCTCTCCTTTGAAAATAATTTAACAGATTTATCCATTCTAATATTTTTTTAAAGGTGCTGCCTTAAACCAAGGCAGCTACCTTTCTATTTCTTTAATTTGATACCCTTTAGCAAACAGAGATAAGCCTCTTCAAGTACCGGTTTGACAGATATGGCATCTTCAGAAGGTTTTGTCTCTGACAGGAACCTCAGTTTGATGTTATCTCCATCCCTCATGTGATGCACAACCCGGTCTTTTGCTGGGAAAGCATCAAAGTCCTTTGCAGGGATCGTAAATTGCCATACAAAGCCATCGGCTAGTTTCACCATATCACCCGGAGTACCGGCATAATGGAGTATCCCGCGATTGACTACAGCCACCTGGTTACATGAACTTGAGATGTCCTCGATAATGTGGGTCGAGAAGATCACAACCCTTTCACGGCTCAATTCAACCAACAGGTTCCTGAATCGGATCCTTTCGCGCGGATCAAGTCCGGCAGTTGGTTCATCGACAACAAGAATACGTGGAAGGTGAAGCAAAATCTGGGCAATACCCATACGTTGTTTCATACCACCCGAGAAACCTCCGATTTTGTCGTCTTTACGGTCCCAAAGGTGAACTGAACTCAACACATATTCAATACGGGTCGCACGTTCAGTTGGATTTGTGATCCCTTTCAGGATTGCCTGATAGTCAAGGAACTCAAAAGCAGACATGTTTTCGTAAGTCCCGAATTCCTGAGGAAGGTAACCAATAAGCCCCTGTAATTCTTCACGTTTAACCTGAGTATCAATCCCGTTGATCCAAACCTTACCGTAGCTCTGCTCATAAATACCGCAGATGACCCTCATCATAGTTGACTTACCAGCACCGTTCGGCCCAAGTAAACCAATCATTCCTGTGCCAATTTCGAGCGACACTCCTTTTAAGGCTTTGAAGGCATCGCGTTTACGACCAATCAATGGCATTTGTTCCACCAATTTGAAGAATGAACGCCTGATACCTGCAAAACGACCTGTCAACCTTTCAATGTTGATGTTCTCGTCGTAAAGCATATCAGCAGTTACCTTCACAGTAAGAATAAAGTACCAGAGAATACCTATCATGATCACGGATCCCAGATTTTCCCATTTGATATAAAACAGGACCAGTGTAATGAGCGGAAATATCCAGTAGATAAAGACCTGACCCAAATTTGCGATTTTAACCGGCCATTTTTTATTTAGTTCGACACTCTTGTGTCCCAGATACTGGCTGATCGGATCCCATATAAACAAGGCCATAAAGAAGATGAAATGGGCAAATATGAACATAAAGAGCCCGTTCTTCAGGTAGCCAAAAGTAAAATAAAGAAGGTATCCAAGAAGTGGCACTTGCCAGATAAAGTCTTCAAAATCCCTGATCGTATTGTAATATTTGATCTGACCTGCCCGTTCACGGATATTGCGGTTACCTTTCCATTCACGCTGAAAGCGGCTTCCCCAAGAGTAAATCTTAACAAGGTTTTGAACTGTAATGTGTATTTGTTCTTTTGTATCGATCACAGATTCTTTAGCCTTTCGCAGACTGTTCATCATGAACCATACTGTTCCAGGGATGAAAATGACTGCTGCGATAATAAGGAGCATCTGCCAAAGAAAAGTGTCCACACCTGTATAGATCAAATATGTGCTTAATACAAACAATACCAACTGAGTAACCTGAAGCTTGACAGGCAAACCCTTCATCCAGATAATGGCATTGTCCAAACCAAAATAGAAGGTCGGGATAAATATCAGTGTCAGTAAAGTACTCATACCTAGCCCCCCGATAACAGTGATCGCAAATGGTGCACCGATCGCCCCAACGTATTCATTGTCGCCCATTGCCAATGGCAACATGGCCACGATGGTCACAATTGCCGTGATCAATATCGGTCGGATACGCGACATCCCTGCCACGATCAATGCCCTGTCTTTACGAAACCCACGGCCCCTAAGGATATTCGTATAGTCAATTAGAATAATCCCGTTGTTGACAACAATCCCAATCAGGATAATAAATCCGATCATTGTATTTGCACTGAGCAATGAATTCCCGGTGAGAATAAGGGCTACGAAGGAACCAATAGCAGCAAGGGGGATTGAAAACATCAGGACAAAAGGCGTTGCAAGGGATTCGAATACCGAAGCAAGGATCATAAAAATCAGGATGAAGGCTGCGGCAATCAGGACGTAAAAATCCTTTAGCTCATCCTCTTCGTGAATGACCTGAACAGCCACACCAGCAGGCAACTTATAAGCTTCGACCACTTTGTCCACTTCATCGCGGTAGGTCGTTAACAATTCTTTTGAATCTTGAGCTGCTGCAACAAAAGAAAAGGTAACTTCAATCTGTTTTTCCCGGTTGACCCTCGTTATGTTGGCATAACCTGAGGAGTAAACAATCTCACTGAGGTTCTGAAGCTCATGTAACCCACCGGCTGCATCTGGGACCGGAAGGTTCCGAAGGTCGTAAATTGTACGGGGTTTCTTTTGATCTTCAAGGGTCGTACCCAATTTTGGCATCTCCCTGATCAAAATATCATACTCCTCAGTTCCTTGTTTAAACTGGATATTCGTATTGATCTCTTTGCTGAAGGAGTTCAACTCACCCGAAACATTGGCAAGTGAAACATTGTATTCGCTTAAGACCAATGGATGAAAACGGAGATGAACCTCAGGGCGGTTATCGGTAACGCTGATCCTTACCCTGTTCATCGATTCAAGCGATTCGAGGTAATATTGAAGGTCACTGGCCACGTTCTTCATCAAATCGAAGTCCTGTCCCTTGATCAAAATACGTTCCTGATTCGTGCCGACTCCCAACAACCGCATCATATTGCTGCTTCCACCACCACTTCCCATACCACTGCCCCCAGTTGTACTTGAAGATGTCGTTGATAGGGAGGCATCCGTGAGTTCAATGGTTGCACCCACAACATTAGTGGCTCTTTTGGTCACTTCGTCCCTTATTTGTGAAATGGTCCGTTTACTGGTCTTCTCAAATTTATCCTTCAGAATGAAATTCAAGGTAGCACTTTCGACCTGAACATTGCTGCTGATCTGATCCTTTTCGGGAATTGTATCCAACCTGCTTTCGATCTGTGCGACGATCTTGTCTGTTGCTTCAAGTGTCGATCCTGCGGGCATTGTAACGCTGATCCTGAATGCGTTTGTAGAAACAGTCGTAAGGCTATTCTTGCCCATTGCCAGGCAAATGAAGATCGAAACAAAGAAGAAAATCAATACCCCTATAATTGTTTGGGCAGGTTTACGCAAGGAGTATTTGATTACCATCACATAAGCCTGGACCAACTTGTTCCTGGTCGAAACGATATTAAAGCTAAGATGCTCGCTGTTTTTCCTTTTCAAAAATGAATAAGCCATCATTGGGACAAGGAACATTGCCACGAAGAGTGAAATCGAAAGCGTCGAAATAATCGAGACACCGACATTTTTTCCAATCAGTGAAATCAGGAAATTATCTGAAAACAGGAATGGAAGAAAAACGGTAACAGTGGTAAGCGTTGAGGCAAAAACCGAACGCCAGACCTCGGTTGTCCCCTGAACTACGGCTTCCCGTGGCGGCTTCCCAAGGCCACGGAGCCGGTAAATATTCTCAAGCACCACGACGCTGTTATCGAGCAGCATCCCTACTGCCAACGCCATCCCGACAAGGGTAAGACTATTGATTGAGATATCGCTTGCAAAAAAGACATTGAACGCCGTCAAGACAGAAATCGGAATGGCCAATGCGATGATCGAGACCAATGCTAAATTCCGAAGAAAGATCCATAGCACAAAAATTGCGAGCATACCCCCAACCAGTGCCAGTTCCCCGATCTGATCGAGATTCTTCTCCATCGTATCGGCCGAATTGCTCGCGACCTTGATCTGGATATCCTTGGATGCAAGGGTTTCATTCAATTTGTCGATGGCAGCTAATGTTTTATGCGACAGATCAATAAGGTTCGACTGTGCATCGTTGACCAATGAAATTGAGATTGCATCTTTCCCATTTACACGCGAATACGAGGTCTCCTCTTTGGTCCCGAAATAGACCTTTGCGACGTCCTTGAGCAGGATCGGGCCAGGTGCGATCACCAATTCGCCAATCTCTTTCAGGTCGTCAAACTCAGATGTTACCTGCACAAAATATTGCTTGTCGGATTCATAGACATTTCCGGCAAATGCCCTCGCCTTGTAATTCGCCGATATTTTGCTCCTGATTGTCGCAGCAGTGATTTTATATGCCTGACATATATCCATATCAAGCTGTATTTCAACAGATTTCTGGCGACCACCAAAGACATTTACACCAGCAATACCGTCGATGTTTTCAAGTTCAGGTGTAATTTTCAGGTCGGTAACGTTCCTAACCCTGTCAGTTCCTCCCCCTCCTAAAACCTGAAGCTGCATGAACTGATTGTTCATTTGTGTAAGGTCCACTTTTACAACAGTTACGATAAACTGTTCCGGAAGTGTAGCCTTGATCGCATCGATTTTCTCCTGAACTTTGAGATAGGTGAACTTGAAATTGACGCTCTTGTTAAACTCCACCATGATGGTTCCACGGCGCGATTGTGCCGAGGATTCCATATTTTCGATTCCCTGAAGGGCGCCTATGGCGCCTTCAATTGGCACAATAGCCTGACTTTCCATGTATTTCGGGTCAACTTCCTGCTGACATGTCACCTGGACATACAGCATTGGAAGTTCAGCATTTGGGCTTAATTCCATGGGAAGATTCTTCCACGAAAAATAGCCCATCATACTTAACCCGAAGAAAAGCATGCTGATAAGGACCTTTCTATTTATAATAAAATTCATAAGCTTTCTGTTTCCGATTTTACGGGTGAGTTGCCGCTTTTTTGTCCAATTTTTTCAATCTTCATCCGTTTTGCTACTCCTCTTTAATGTACGGTTTGTTGCCTGTCATCAAATCGTAAACGCAAGGAATAACAAAAAGAGTCAGTAAGGTACTGGTAATCATACCACCTATTACAGCATAAGCCATTGGTGAACGTAATGAAGCGCTTTCACCGAACCCTATTGTCAAAGGAAGCAACGCGATCACCGTAATGATACTGGTCATCAAAATTGGCCTCAACCTTTGCTGGCTTCCCAGGGAAATTGCAAGGCGTTTTTCAATACCTGTTGCCCTTAGCTGATTGATCCTATCAATCAGGATGATCGAGTCGTTTACAGCAATCCCCGCCAACATTATGATCCCGATCAATGCCATCATATTAAAGGTTTGACCCATTATGAAGAACAATATAACTGTCCCTACAATTGCAAAAGGAATGGTCAGGATCACGATGAAAGGATGGATAAGCGATTCAAATTGACTTGCCAATACCATATAAACCAATATGATCGACAATAGTAACGCCCATTTTAGGTTCGACATCGACTCCTCGCGTTTCTGCTCTTCACCAGCAATTTTAAATGAATAATCGGCTGGTAAATTGATCGGTGCGATTTTCGCCTGAACAGCTTCGACCACTTTATTGAGTTTCTGGTTTTTATCAATCTCAGCCATCACCTTTCCAATCCGGTTTTGGTTCCTTCTGTAGATCTCATTGGGTGCAATGGTCTGGGTAAGTTTGGCAACTTCATATAGCCTGATTACCGATGTTCCATTTTTGATGATCATATCACCCAAAGCAGCCACACCAATCTTTGGCACCCGGATTGTAATATCGCGAAGTTCACCATCTTTGTCCATCTGGCCAACAGTCTGACCTTTCAATTTGGCCGTTACCTGATTGACAATATCGGTTACTGCGAGGTTATACGACCCTGCCCTGAACCTGTCAACTAAAACGTTTACTTCAGGATACCCTCCTTCGACATTGGTCTGTAGGTTATAAATTCCTGGAATATCCTTAATTGCAGCCTGAACCTCTTTTGTAATCCTGGTAATTTCCGGGAGGTCAGTGCCACGTACTTCAACGACCAATGGAGCATCCTGTGTACCGAGAATACTCTTCAGTGCGGTTTCATCCTGTGTGAATGTAACCTTGAACTGTGGGTTTTCGGCATACCATTTTGAAATGGTTTCAACAACCTGTGATGCAACATATTTGCCTTTGGGTTTTAACACGACCTTGATTTCTGCGGTGTTGGTTCCTTCATAGATGGTTGAAGTAGAAGATGATGTTGTGCTTGTTGTTGGACCTATTTTTGAATAGATGGCCTGACATTCATCCCCGAGCAACTCTTTGATCATCTTTTCCATGGAACTGGCAGCAGTCGATGTACGTTCCAAAGCTGTACCTTCTGCCATTTGGATATTGATTGTAAACTCTTTGCTATCTGTTTTGGGCATAAATTCGCTACCGACATATGGAATCAACAGAGCAGATAATGCCATCAAAACAATTGATATTGTTGTGATTACCCATCTATGAGGGAGAAGGCTTGTAATGAGGTTTCCATAACCTGCAAAACGTGCCCCTTTGGGTACTTGTAGCCCTTTATTTTTAAAGAACTGATAGTACATCATCGGGATCAAAAAGATAGCCACAAAAAGAGAGGAAAAGTGGGAAAAAGCCACAGTCCATGCCTGGTCTTTAAACAATTCGCTTGATGCGCCGTGCATATAAACAATTGGCAGGAACACCACAATCGAAGTAAGGGTTGAAGATGTAATCGCTCCGCCGACTTCTGCAGTACCAATGATGGCCGCGTCCTTGGCCGACATTCCAGATTCGTGGTTTCGGAAAATATTCTCCATAACAACGATTGCGTTGTCAACCAACATTCCAGCTCCAAGCGCAAGCCCTCCCAATGTCATAATGTTCAATGTCAAGTTATTGAAATACATTAGATTGAAGGTAGCAATAATCGAAATTGGAATGGCAAGGCTCACAATCAAAGTTGTACCGAAGCGGCGCAGGAAGATGAAAAGAACAATAACTGCGAGAAGGATACCAATTAACAGGGTATTCTGGACTTCATCGATAGCTGTACGGATAAAGGTTCCCTGATTTGTAACGACTTCAAATTTATACCCCGGAAGTGCTTTGGAAATACTTACCAATGCCTTCTGGATATCTTCAACAGCTTTGACGGTATTGTAGCGGGTCTCTTTGAAAATGGAGAGTCCCAAACACCTAACGCCATTTACGCGAACGATATTATCGGGTTCTTTGTTGGCAAAAGTTACGGTTGCCACATCGCGTAAGTAAGTAGCGGTTTTATCGTTGGTCGTGCTTCCGGCAATTGGCGACTTGTATCCGATAATTAAATTTTCAAAATCTTCTTTCTGTTGAAGCAAGCTAACCCCTTTTACAACATACTGAAGGCCTGTTTCGGTAATTGTTCCTCCTGATATGCTACGGTTATAGGCCTGGATTTTGGTGGAAAGTTGATCAACTGTAAAACCAAATGATTCGAGTTTATATGGATCGGTGTCAATCCTTACTTCGTTCTCTTCAATACCGGAGAGTTCAACTTCGGCAATCCCTTCAAGGCGGACAAGCTCATTACGGACATAATTCACTGCCACTTTTCTCAGCTCGTTCATGTCGGTAATCGTTTCGTGCGATAGTCCGACGATGATCACCGGTTGTGTATTGGGATCGTGCTGCGTAATCGTTATTTGGTCAATCTGTGTATTTTGGGAATAGGATGTCAACGCTTTCTGGATGTCAAGGAAAGCTTCGTCCATGTCTTTATTCCAGGAATACTCGACAGTTATCTCGGAGGATCCGGTACGGGTTACAGACGAAACTTCAACAACTCCGCTTTGTCTGATGGCCACAGCTTCAATTTTCTCGATAAACAGCTTTTCCATCTCTTCCGGAGGACGCTCACCAGATTTTAACTCTACAAAGATCCTTGGTGAAGAAAGATCTGGGAAAAGGTCAATCCCTAATTTTTGGTATGAAATCATTCCAAGAAGTAAAATCCCCAGAATGGCCATTAACACTGTAACAGGGTAATTGACTGCAAAAGAAGTCAGTTTTTTCATTCGCAATTATTTTTTTAAATTATTGTAAAACATCCGGAACATCAAATGTGTCCCGGTCTGCTCACAAATAATACTTATTGATTGATAATCTTAACCTTGGTGTTGTTCCTGAGAGTTTCAAAACCCTTGGATACAACTCTTTCGTTAACTTTCAGGCCTTCAATTACTTCCACCGAAGTTTCATTTTCAAGTCCTGTGGTGATGACCCTATCGCGAGTAGCTCCTTTTTCAACTATATAGACTGTTTTTCCCCTGTTACCTGATATGATGATCTCTTTTGGGATCACAATGACACTGTCGCGGCGGGCAACTTCGATATCTGCTTTGACAAACATACCCGGACGAAGTTTTAACGATGAGTTATCGATCACGAGTTTTCCTTTAAAAGTACGGGTTTCGGTGCTCACAACTGGTGAAAGTTCGTTGATCCTTGCCTTAAGAGTATCTTTAGGTAAAGTGTAATTTGTAATCGAAACTTCTTGTCCAACCTTGATGGTTGTAATCGTTTTTTCCGGTAAATTAATCTCCATCAACAACTTACTATAGTCCATCAATGTTACGACAGCAGTGTTGGTGTTCACGTGGGTTCCACTTGTGATTTGTGGAAGATCAACAATAGCACCCTTGAATGGAGCGATTACTTCCATCTTGGCCAATTGGATACGGGCATTCTCAAAATCCGTTTTTGCCTGGGCCAATGAAACTTCCGAGTTTTTCAATTCGCGGAGTGTAACCCCACCTTTTTCGTAGAGCGATTTTTGTTTTTGGTTTTCCAGTTCCGAGATTTCAAGGTTCAGTTTCTTGGTGTCTATGGCAATCGTGTTTTGAGTTTCTGGATTCTCAAGTTTGACAATGACTTGTCCCTTGTCAACGATATCACCCAATTTATAATCGGCACCTGTTTTTGGGTTCTTACCAATGCGATAGATACCAGCCATTTCGGTACTCAGAGTTGTCTGACTTGCAGCAGTAGCCGTACCAGTTGTGTTAATGTATTGAACAATCGATTTCTTGGTCACGTCCGTAACCGAAACAGGGACTGCTAATTCAGTATTGACTGTACTTCCCTGGTTTCCACAAGCCGCCAATATTGGTATTAATGCGATAATTGCCCACTTACTGCTGTTTTTTAATCTGAATTTCATAATATGATAATTTATTGATTTTTAATTGGTTAATTATTTTTTTAATGTGCTGGTCTGATATTCTTTAATAAATTTCTCAGGAATTACAGGCTCATTGGTCGTGAAATCGTACAACGAAACAATCTTGAGGTTAAGAAGCTCCATTTTATAGTTGATCAAGGCCTGAGCATACGACATTTTACTGTTTGAAAGCTGGGTCTGATACAAGTTGAGGTCCATACTTGTTAGGTCACCATTTTTGTAACGCTCAAGATTGATGTCATAAGTCAACTGGGCATTTTTCTGATTCTGAAGTGCTATCCCAATTTGATTTTTAAGGTTACTTAAATTTCTGATAGATTGGCGTATATCCATTCTGATCTGGATTTCCTGTGAGGCATAGTTAAGTTTCTGGGTATTGATTACAGCTTCCTGTGCCCTGATCTTCGCTTTTCTTTCGCCCCAATCCCATAATGGAACGTTAAAACTTATTCCAACACGAGGGCTGTTTGTTGGTTTATCCAATACCTTTGATAATTCAGCGTTGTCGCCACTTAAGCCAACCGATAGGGTCAAATCACCCCTGAATTCATTGCTCGCTTTAATTGGTAACATATCAAACTGTGAGGTTTCGATGTTGATCTTGCGCTGACGAAGTTCCATACGGGAGGCAAGGCCATGATCAGTTGCCATTTTGGAATCTATCTCAATCGGATTTACAACGATATCCGTAATAACGGTCATTTCAGTGGTAATGTCCATTCCAATAAACTGTTTAAACTGGTCTTTGGCATTTTCAAGTGAAACGCGGCCTTGCTGAACAGCCGATTGGGCAGTTGCAAGGTTAACTTCCGACTGGTAAAGTTCTTCCTTAGCGGCCAAACCAGCCTCAACCTTATTCTTTATAATCTCGTTACTTTTCTCGGTGTTGGCAAGTTCTTCCGTTTTAATGGTTAAACTCATCTGCGCTGTATAAACGCTATAAAAGAACTGAGATACATTTTTTTCAAGACTAAGTCGCTGGATGGCATAGTTCAACATTGCATTTTCATTGTTGTATTCCAGCGTTTTGATCTGTGTCAACGTTCTGTTGTAAGTGAACAGTGGTTGGGTCAGGGCCAGGTTCAAATTATTGAAATAGGCTTTATTGTTCGATGTAACTCCGTTTACAACTGATGAACTGTTTTGCCAGCCGGTCTGATTCGTCAAAGAAATTGTCCCATCAGTATATAAAATAGGCTGCTGAATCTTGAATGTTCCCGATGTCGTTAAATTTTCATTTGTGTACCACTGTGAAAAACGGGTGTCAAATCTTCGGCTATTGCTGTAATCCAATGGGTTAAGCGTAAGCGCAAAATTCGATTTGAGCGCGGCCCTTTGGGCATTTAAAGTCTCGGTGGTACGTTGCAGGGTGAACAAGGTCGTCTGCAAACTAGGACTTTGCCTGATAGCAGTCTCTAATGACTGTTCAAGCGTCATGACTGTCTGTGCCTTCACCTGAACAACAAATAGTGAAAGCAACAATAGGAGCAAAAATTTCTGTTTCTTCATTGTAACTGTGATTATGTTAATTTTCTTTGACTAATTTGATTGCATCCGCAAAAATAAACCTTGCCTTTGAGAGGTTCGACAACTCGATTTTCACGGTGTCGGGTGACAAATGATAGGAACCAATCTCAATCCATCCCGTATCGTTATCCTTCATGTTGATTACCTGCTTATCCTGACCATCGTCATGGAAAACAGTGAAATTGTATTCTTCATCCGTTTTCTCTTCGCCCATCGGCCCTCCGCCTCTTCTCATTTTTGGTATATAGGCCGATACTTTATAATAACCAGCGGCTTTAAGCGGTATGTTCCAGGTTGCTTTTCTGTCGCCCGTCCCTCCTTTTAAATAGTAGGCAGACCGGATCTGTTTTCCATAGAAAATATCGTTGGTTGTAAGGGTCCATTCTACCGGAACGTTCCAGAAGACAATCCCTTTGTATTTTTCCTTCTGTGAACTAGCTTCTGCAGATTCATCTTTTGGTAAGAAGATCTTTTGGATCAAACTACTCGATTTTGGGGCACTGACCCTAAATCCGGCATCCTCGTTGTCCTGAATGATTTCATTGGGTTCTGTACCTTCTGAATAGGCGACAATTTCCTCACCCTCTTTTCCCTGAATTTTCTCGTCTATCTCAATTTTTCCAAACTGTTGGTTAATGCTTGAAGGGATATTGTGTGAAGCGTAGGTGTTGAATGTCATCATCCTCGGTTCTTTATTCAGGATATAGGTGATCTTTTTCGAAACTTTCCCTTCTATCAGAATTGTCTTTTCGATGTTGTCTTCCGACCCGCCGCCTCCTCTCCTGAAACCGCCCCTTTGTCCACCGCCCATGCGGAAGGTCACTGAAACAGCACCAGCATCTTTTTCGGTATTGGTAATCGTGAATGAAACCATTGTTTTGATTGCTTCATCCTGTTTGAGTTTTATAGTTTCAACCTTTGAAATAATGTATCCTGGCAATGTTTTTGAGTTGTACCAGTCGGGGAGATAATGGTTAAGGTCCATATTAAAAGAACTGACCATCTTTTCATTCAAGTCATTGATGGAATAAGCCTTAAACCATTGACTTTCAATGTATTTATGAATAAACTCGTCAAATTTGTCTGGACCTACCGCACCTTTCATCAGTGCAAATAAGAAACCACTCTTCGTGATGATCACATTGTTGATAATATCCGGATCTGCCTGATCGTTGAGTATAGTCGCAAATGAAGCGTCCTGAAGGGCGATATTCCCTTTTTCGGTTTCGGATAAACCAGCAACGCTCCTCATAAACATATTCCCGGTTTCTGTAGCAGCCTTTGAAAGATAGGATTCGATTACCCTGTTGGTTATCGGATATTTGTCAGATTTAACGTACGTTACAAAGTTGTAATAATTGGGAAAAATATAGTAGGGATTTAGCTCCTCAACAGTAATGGTTGGGGTGCCAATGCGGATTCCCTGGTTACCACCCATCATCATACCACCGCCACCAGTTTTGCTTGCCAGCAAAGTTTCGTTCACAAATCTCCTAAAATTGTTCTCTTCAGTCTCCCTCGGACTAATTGTTTGATTATCACGACCTCCCCATTGGGCAGTCATCTTCTTTTGCATGGCGAAATTCGTACTTGACAATTTAAAACCACCTTCCGGAAGATATACAGTTTCTGGTTGGACTTGTTCGCCGGCACCTGTCCAGACATGGTTAAACGAACAGAACTGTACAGGTATCTCTGTAAGATTCAATCGCTTATAAGGATAAGTGAAATGAACCTTTGCTTCCCAGGTTTTACGAAGGTCACGAATAACAGGAATGATCGAATCGGGTAGGACCTTGAAATACTGGTCAAATGTAAAATGTCCTTCCAATAAGTTCAGTGAATATTGGATATTGTCAACTTCGATGGAACGTGTCTTGTATTTTCCAATCGCCAATGAAATTTGTGGAAGCTTATTTTCGGGGGCAAAACTAAATGACCCATTGCCTTCGTCGGTAACTTTGCCCTGCGAGATTGCCTTAAGGCCATTTTGGGTTTTTACTTTTAAAGTATAATCAGAAAACTGGGTGGTTTGCCAGTTCAATCCTTTATTTGAATAACTGATGCCTGGGGTTGGATACCATTTCGTCTCTGGTGTAAGCAACAGGTAGTTGGAAGTAACAAATGCATGTTTTTTATCTGCAATCCCATTTCCACGTTTCAGCCATAACTCCAGCCTTTCGCGGTTCATATCCAAGTAACAAAATGTTTCGTCGATCGTACCGTTATAAGAGATCTTAATGTTCAGGTTTCCACCAGTTTGAAGCGGTGAATCAGGGGTTAGTTTAATCAATTGCAATTCTCGGCTGAATTTTGCCCCTGTAACATTTGTAACTTCAAGGCCTGGATTAAGGGTGAAGATGATTTCCGTTAGTGGTTCAGGATTCAAATTGGTAAGCACCATGCTGGCTTCCCCAATAATCTTGTTACCAAGGTGTTCAATGGTCAGGTCCATTTTATCCACATTGGCCACCTTTGTGGTTACATTTTTATTGTTCAGGGCAAGCATTTCGGCACGATGGCTATCTGACGAATTGATATTGGTGATGTACTTAAAACCCAATCCAAAGCCGATCGTCAAAAATACGATACTTGAAACCAAGGTTGTTTTCCTGATGGCAGGTGATTGCGGCAATCGTTGCAACAACATGATTGTAAGGCCAATAAACCCAAGTCCAAGAAAGAGGTATATTCCTCTGTGGATCAGGATGTCCTGCAAAAAACCAAAACCGACAAAATCGGAATAGGTCATGGGCAGGTGAAATGCCATGTAATCAAACAGGTAATGATAGATATTCTGAAGATAGAACAACGTGGCTGCAATGTATCCGAGAAGGATGACGAAAGTTACCGCCTGGTTTTTGATCACCGACATTAAAAAGAAGGAGAAACCAAGGATGAAAATCAATGTCGGAAAACTGATCAGAAAGAAATAATATACGTAAGGAGCTGGACTAAACTGTGAGTAAGGGGAAGCCATGTTGAAGAGGGCGACCATACCCAGGGTTATAAAATTCAAAATGAAAAATACCCAGATATTCCCAAGTGTTTTACCGATCACATAATCGGCATTTGTCATCGACCGCATATAGATAACCTCTGTGGTGTCGAGCTTCTTGTCCCGTTTTAGAAAATCGGAAGCGAGAAAAACAGCAATAATTGCCTGGGCTATATTGATGATGTACAAATTGGAGAAGGGGATCATGGAAGGCAGGGCAACAAAATCTCCATTTGGATAACCTACACTTGTTTGTGTTCCAAGGTTATAGATAAATACAAAAATCAAAGCCAGTATAGAGAAGATCCTAAAAAACCAACTGCGGAAAAGTGTTTTTGACTCGTATTTTGAAACGGTCAGAATATTGTGAATTGCTTTCATTATTTGGGTGATTTTAATTTAATTTGAATAAAATGCAATATGAAAAACGATTGACCAGCTTAGATTTCATGCCAGTGCTGGTTTAATTCGTTCTCCATAAAATTCACATAAGCGTGTTCCAGATTGGGGTCAATCTGTTCACCTGCATAACCGTTTATGTTTTTTGAAACAACCTGAACTTCCCAGCCACCTTCGGAGGGTATCGAGGAGATAATTGGGTATTTATCCTGAATTTCATGATATTCGGTGTCAGTAGCCACGATCCGCCAGACATTGTTCTTTGCTTTGACGATCAGCTCTTCCGGGGAACCTTTGAAAGCGAGGTTGCCTTTGTTCATCAATGCCATGTCTGTACAAGTACTCGATATATCACCCACAATATGCGTTGAAAGGATAATCACAACGTCGCGTTCGCTAATCCGGGTCAGCAGGTTACGGAACCTGATCCTTTCTTCCGGATCGAGTCCGGTTGTCGGCTCATCAACAATGATAATTTGCGGATCGCCAATCAAAGCCTGGGCAATTCCCAACCTTCGTTTCATACCCCCGGAAAGGTTATTGGCAAAGCGGTTCCTTGCCTCATAGAGACCCACCTCTTCGAGCATTTTCTCAACGGCAACTTTCCTTACCGATGAATTGTTCATACCTGCCAATCTGGCAATGTAGTCGAGAAACTCATAGGTCCGTAGTTTGGCAAAAAAGCGGAAGTCCTGAGGAAGATAGCCGAGCATCGACCTGATTTCTTTCCTATTCTTCTGGAGGTCAAGTCCGTTGACCAATATCTGTCCAGAAGATGGTTTTGCCAATGTAACCAGGATGCGCATCAGACTCGATTTGCCAGCACCGTTTGGCCCCAGCAAGCCAAACATCCCGTTTTCAATGGTCATGTTTACATCCCTTAATGCATGATTTCCGTTCGGATAGACTTTATTAAGCCCTTTGATCTCAATTTTCACTTTTACGTATGTTACTAGTTAATGATGTTGTCTGTTTTCCAACTCGCTTTCGACTGGATTGGTATAAGAAGGTTTAATTCCATAACACAATATTAAAAAAATGCGACCAAATTACCGGATATCCAAATCCCACCAATGGTTCTTATTGTGATAATGGAACCTTGGTGGGACTTTTTTTATTCCCCCAGAAACGGTATGGAGGCAAATGGACTTTTGAGATATCAAAGGGTTGCCAATTCCTCTGATAGGTTTAGGAAGAACCTGACATTCTAATTATCAATTCATTCATTTATTTCCACATTACTGGATAAATCCCTTTTCAGAGTGATTGCCCGGGGCTGTCTGACTCTTAACCTTGATGAATCTGCAATACTGCCGTTCAGGTTGTTCACTGTACTCCATAAATAAACTTCCGAATGTTGAAGTTCAACCTGCAACGAGTCAATTTTGATATCATCCGCTTCAAACCGGGAATTATTTTTTGCCAGAATATTCAAACGCTGAAAAGCAGTTTTCTTCACAATGACCTGATTCACATTGACTGAACTTTGATCTAGATCGAAAGACAAGTTGGATATGCCGAAATTGATGAGGTTGGTGTGCGAATTTTTTAATATGATTTGATTTAACTGATCGTTGATATGAATTGAAACCCACGCACCACTCCCTATTTTTGTCATTTGATCCATAATTTTCAATGTGTCACCTGAAATGGCATATTTCAGTTCGGGAACGATGGAATCTTTCATCACAGTTAGCTCAAAATAAGCCGAATCAGATTGGACCAGTTCTATGCTGCTATTTTCATTGATGCATAAAACCCTTATTGACGGGATCTTTAGTTTACTGATCTTGTAATCCTTTTTACCATCTACATATCTTTTTCCGCTCAAGCGGAGGTCGATTAATGCGGCAAGGATGATCAGGGCGATTGTACTGAGCAGGGCAATAAATATTATTTTACTTGTCTTCATCTGATTTTTATTTGCTGTTTGATTCAAAATAGGGTTGCAACTCGCCGAATGTGATCCCAAGTACCCTTGTTTGGCGGACAATCATGGGCAGGTCGGTTTCAAAAAATTCTTTCCGTTTCCAGTCACGAATAATCTGAACTGCTTCCTGACTTACGTAAAACCCAATACCTCTCTTGTTGTCGATAATTCCACGTGTCTGTAAATCAGTATAGGTACGCATGACAGTGTTCGGGTTTACCCCCAACTCTAACGCCAGGTCGCGTACTGACGGGATCTTTTCGCCAGGAGGATATTTCCCTTCCATTACTTTCTCCGAAATGCTGTCGGCGATCTGGAGAAAAATACTTTTTGTATTTTTAAATTCCATGGTTAAGCCTCCTTCTCTTTTAACCTGAAAAATGAGATGGTGATCAGGCACAAATTCAGTATGGTTGCTGCAATTGCAAAAGCAATTAAAGC
>CAIYPA010000461.1 GCA_903927965.1 uncultured Bacteroidia bacterium
CCTAAATATATTTTTTATCAATGATAATTATTTTGTAAATAAAATCATAAGATGATAGATATTTTGTCATTTTTTTGATGAAATATACAAAAAGAACCAGTCTAAACAGACAACTGTTTTTATAAATATACGTCTTAACCCAACTTGCAGTTAATCCGAACGGAAATGCTGCTTTTCAATGAATTGGCAATTTTCGAGTTCAGATTTGTGTACTACGGATTTTCGTTTTACGAATGGTGCGTATTTGAATTTTAGGACATCGTAAAGTCTTCTCACCTGTTGGTTTGGCTCCGAACAGCGGCGTATCATGATCACTTCTTCGTGGTTGTTTTGTGCCAAAGTTGTCACTGCCTTTTGCGTGTTCATGGTTCTTACAATCTCGCGCCACCCACTGTGGATACCATCTTGTTTTAATTGGTGGCGAACCGTGTTTACAAGCCAGTAAGCCAACAGCCCAAGGTGTAGGTGTGCCATCGTGTTTTCATCTTTTTGATGATAGATGGGACGCAAATCAAGGTCACTTTTTAGGGTCCGAAAGGTGGCCTCGATATCGCGGATGGTATTGTAAAATTGCCATATATTTTCCTCTGTTTTGGCCTGAAGCGATGTTCGCAGAAAGTAAACCCCGCTTCGGGCGTTGATGTCAACACCTTCTTTAACTGCCCATTTAACTGCGGTCACAATTTGCTTTTTCGCATTGCCGGGTTCCGTAACCTTCTTTTTCCATTTAGTTTCAGGCTGGTCGTGCACTTCTGTAACAATGTCGAAGTACCTTTGTATCGAAGGGTATTTTTGTTTCAAACGTCCAATGCGCATGTTTACTTTGTCCACTTGTTTTACCCCACCTTTTTTTGTCAAACTGTCGACTATTTTTTGCAGCCCGGCCTCGAAACGCGAACGGAACTGCTCGTTCATCGAACGTTCTTTCAACTCTTTGGAGTGACTTTCGACTTTGAGGCAATAATCGGTATTATTGCCCGATTTTACCCGGCAAAGCTCTATCTTTTGTTCCCTGTTGTCGGTTACCGAAACGGTGGCTGCACCCGCTTCGATGTTGTACCTCTTTAAGCTTGAACGGCTCACGCACAGATAGTCATAACCATTTTCCAGCATCATTTTCAGGTTTTCGTCGGAAGCAATGCCAGCATCTATCACGATCAGTGCTTTTCTGGCCGACGATGAAGTATTGATACGCAATTTATTGATCATCCCTTCCAATGTTTTGCTGTCGGCCATGTTCCCTTCCAGTATCGATGAGTATTTGATAAAACCTTCCGGATTGATCACCAGTCCCAGAACAACCAATTTGGAATCGCTGCGTTTTTCCTTACTGCGCCCATATTTTGCCAGTTTGCTGCCCTGTTTCCTGCCTTCAAAATAAGTGTTTGTCAGGTCGTAAAGTATTATTTTATCCTGAATATCAAACAACTCGTTGGTCCGCACCGACAAATATTGCTCCAAGGCTTCCTTTTCAGCATACAACTTTTTGGAGATGGCATACAGGCGGTCTTTGGTAACCTGTCCGGTGTCGAACCCGGTAATCTCGCATACTGCCGAGTTTTCCCTGATCCACCGAGTTGTTTCCAGCTCTGAGGCAGGGTAAACTGCCCGGCTGATGATGTGGGTCAGGGCCAGTCTAATCTGGTCTTCGCCCCATCCGAGGCTATCTAAAAACGGGGCTATCCGCAACTGGCACATGGCCTGGTACGATAACCATTCGGATCCAATCTCGCGCACATCTTTGTTCCGGATGCTGTTCAAATCGATCATTTGAAGGTCTTTACCTCTTCGAAGTGCCTTTTCCCCCTTTTTTTCGACCAATATATCAATACGCTTTTCGGCAACCATCCGCTGGTAAAACTCATCGACATAGCGAATCACGGTTGTGTCATCAGTATAAGGAAGTTCGAATAAGGGCTTGTCGTAGTTGGCAACTTTTGCGGTGAGTATTTTCTGTATCAGGTTCAACTGGTCGGTGGACAATCCGTCGAGATAGCCGGCATTCAAAATTGTCCGATGGCACACCCTGTCGAGATGGTTGCGATAACTCTCAACTAAACGGTAATAACCCGAGTAGATTCCCGTGGCGGGATTAGTGCGCATGGATACTTTGAAATACATGCCACAAAGTAAATACCTAAATAATTGAAAATCAATACCCCCTTGAGGACTACAAATGAAAATAAAAAGATTGCCTTAACTGAATATCAGTTAATTACAAAAATAAAACGCAAAAAATGCTTGCAATTATCACAAAAATAATTGATTATAGCCTTATTTTTCTGCTGTTTTAAAGAAATCGCTGCAAGTTGGGTTAAAAGTCAAAGATAATAAGTCTAACTCATTTAATCAATCGTTTTAATTAGGATTTTTTTTGAATTAATGACAAAAGTCAGGGTCAAAAAACGTACGGGATTGAGTACGGAATTACTTTACTGTAGACAATGAATTCTGGCAGCACACAGTAACTCTATTTCAACCGAAAACCCGCATGGGTTTTGACCTAAGTTGGCAACAGAACAATTTTCAAATTTGTAATATTGGATCAACAAATGACAAATCTTGATTAAGTTGTTCAGATGCTGCCCGGCAACCACCAAGGCATTGTTTAAACAACTCACAATCAAAACAGAATGAAGGTTTAACCTCTGACCATTGTTTTGCGTAATCTGAATCAAAAATTTGTCCAATTTCTGTTTTGAAAATATTCCCGGCAATAAAAGGTGAATGATTACAAAGTCTTAAATTGCCATTTATGTCAATGGTCAATGGTCTATGTAATAAATTTGATGAACAGG
>CAIYPA010000462.1 GCA_903927965.1 uncultured Bacteroidia bacterium
CCATCGTTACAAGCAGTTTCAGTTTCATAAACTTTGGCTGCAATCGTGGAGTTGCCTGCCGGAAAACCGATCACACATCCAACAAAAACATCAGTTCCTGCCAACAATACCTTGGCTTGTTTCACCATATATGGTTTTACGCATACAGAGGCTACATCGTACTTTGCGGCGATGGCACACTCCCTGATTAAATCCGAATCGGTCATTGTTGGATGGAGGATCGAGTGGTCGATCATTTTTGCAAGTTCGCTAACTTTTGACATTATTTTCAATTTAGATGGTGATGTTTAAAATCAATTGGAATATACCAAGTTGCAAATATATGGAAATCTATCCTTTCTTAAATCTACTTCAAAAGATAATAAAAAAATGCCACTAAGGCACTAAGACACGAAGATCTCACAAAGAACAAAATATCTGAACCATTGGCATCGTGAGGCCTTTGTGGCTTTACGGCAAAAGATAAAAATAGAAAATGCCACTAAGGCTCTAAGGTTCAAAGATTTCACAAAGTACTTAATATAAGCATTATAACCTTAGTGAAATCTTTGTGTCCTTGTGTCTTGGTGGCAAAAAAACTTTTCGGGGTTGACTCAAAAATAAACGTCCCTATTTACAATTACTTGCAAAATAGGGACGTTGTTATATTTGAATTCTTTAATTTTTCATTCCTTCATTCTTTCATTCCACTCGTTTGGCTGCCCTTTTACGGTCAGTTTCGTTGAGCATGATTTTTCTTAACCGGATCGACTTTGGCGTAACCTCAACATATTCATCCTTTTGGATGTACTCAAGTGCTTCTTCGAGGCTGAATTTGATGGGTGGTGCAAGTCTTACTTTATCGTCGGAACCGGAAGCCCGCATGTTGGTGAGCTTCTTCGACTTTGTAAGGTTCATGGCAAGGTCACCTTCGCGGGTACTTTCACCAACGACCTGACCTTCATAGATCTCCTCTTGTGGGTCGATAAAATATTTTCCCCTGTCCTGAAGTTTGTTTAATGCATAAGCAAAAGCAGTACCTGTTTCAAGCGCGACCAACGAACCGTTGATACGTGTCTCGATTGGCCCTTTAAACTTATCGTATTTGATAAACCGGTGTGCCAATACCGCTTCACCTTGTGTGGAAGTCATCATTGTGGTACGCAACCCAATAATTCCACGTGAAGGCATGTGAAACTCAAGGTTGATACGGTCGCCTTTCCTCTCCATGTTCAGCATTTCGCCTTTTCTACGGGTTACAAGGTCAATGGCAGTACCGCTGAACTCTTCGGGACAATCGATGTGCAACATTTCGATCGGTTCGTATTTTTCGCCGTTGATCTCTTTGAACAGCACCTGCGGTTGTCCGACCTGAAGTTCGTAACCTTCGCGGCGCATGGTTTCGATCAAAACAGAAAGGTGTAGCACGCCACGACCATGGACATTCCATGCATCGGCAGAATCGGTCGTCTCGACGCGCAATGCAAGGTTTTTCTCCAATTCGCGCATCAGCCTGTCGTGGATATGACGGCTGGTCACAAATTTACCTTCCTTACCATAGAACGGGGAGTTGTTGATCGTGAACAACATACTCATAGTTGGCTCGTCGATGGAGATCGGTTGGAGCGGTTCAGGATTTTCGTAATCACAGATTGAATCGCCAATTTCGAACCCTTCGATTCCTACAAGGGCACAAATATCACCATTACTGGCAGTTGTCACTTTTTCGCGGCCCAAGCCTGTAAATACATGAAGCTCTTTGATCCTTGTGCGTGAAGTCGTGCCATCGCGTTTAACGAGCGAAAGCATCATGTTCTCCTTCAATTCACCACGGTGGATCCTACCAATGGCGATTCGGCCAACATATTGTGAATAATCGAGCGATGTGACAAGCATTTGCGGCGTCCCCGGATTTTCGACAGGTGCCGGTATGTGTTCGATAATGCAATCGAACAATTCAGAAATATTTTCAGTTTGCCTTCTCCAGTCGGTACTCATCCAATTGTGCTTGGCTGAACCATAGATGGTTGGGAAATTAAGCTGGTCTTCGGATGCGTCAAGACTGTACATCAATTCAAAAACCTGTTCGTGAACAACATCGGGACGGCAGTTTGGTTTGTCAACCTTATTGATCACTACAATCGGCTTAAGTCCCAACTGAATCGCTTTCTGAAGAACAAACCTTGTTTGGGGCATGGTTCCCTCAAAAGCATCAACAAGTAGTAGAACACCATCGGCCATGTTTAAAACCCGTTCAACTTCGCCACCGAAATCGGCATGCCCGGGAGTGTCGATGATGTTAATCTTGGTTCCTTTGTAAACGACAGAGACGTTTTTTGCAAGGATCGTAATCCCCCTTTCCCTCTCCTGATCGTTACTGTCGAGGATCAATTCTCCTGGATTTTGGTTGTTCCGGAAGATATTTGAATCCATGATCATCTTGTCAACCAGCGTTGTCTTTCCGTGGTCAACGTGAGCAATGATCGCAATGTTTCTGATATTTTGCATCTATAAATTTTGAGGTGCAAAGGTAATCATTTATTTGATAGGTAATAGCGGCGAATATTGCCTGAAAAATTATATGCTGTTTTAGTGCCTGAATCAACGCTTAAGGGCTTTGTCCATCAAAGGGAAAACCATCCATAACAATCAATCATACAGATATATATATGTATCGACATTATTTAATCATTAATAATTTCTAAACTTCCCATTGTCGTCTGATTTCAACAATTAACTTTGTGTGTTTTGGACAAATTCTTCAATCCATTTTCATGGCCCGCAACAGTTGGTTTCATTATCTCATCCTTTTCGTTGGTATTCTTTGTATATCATGGTCCGCCATTTTTGTTAAGCTAGCCGATGTTTCGGGATTGACCTCCGCTTTTTACAGGATGTTTATCGGCTTTGTGGGTGTCCTTCCGATCTGGTATTTCCGCCATAAACCCTTTACCAACAAAAAATCGGTCAAAATTGCAGTCTTGTGTGGGGTTATTTTTGCCTTCGACATTGCAGTCTGGAATATATCAATCATGCTGACCAAAGCAGCAATCTCAACTTTGATTGCCAATCTTGCACCAGTTTGGGTAGGTTTTGGGGCGATCCTGTTTTTAAAGGAGAAACCCGGTAAGATTTTCTGGATCGGAACGGCCATTGCCTTATTTGGAGTTGCCGTAATCGTAGGTGTCGATAAAATCTACGAGTCGAAATTGAATGTTGGCCATTTCCTTGCAATTTTGGCTAGCCTGTTTTATGCCTGCTATTTGCTGGTCATGCGAAAAGGGAGACTCCACCTCGATACGGTCACTTTTACAATGATCTCCATGGGGGTTAGTTCTTTGGTTCTGTTGGTCATATGTCTTGTTTCCGGCACGCAGCTTTCAGGGTTCTCCCCGAAATCATGGGAAGCACTAGTTGGCGTTGGATTGATCTCCCAGTTGGCAGGTTGGCTGGCAATTAATTACGCGATGGCTTTTATGCCGGCAACATTTGCTTCCGTTAGTTTATTGAGCCAGTCGGTTTTTACGGCATTGATCGCTGTTCCGGTCCTGGGCGAGAAACTTACAGAAATTGAGATTTTGGGTGCTGCCATTGTTTTAACAGGCATTTTTCTGGTCAATAAAAAGATGTTCAAACGGAAGGTGGCGGTTCAACAGGAATTTGACTAATTTATCATGTAACAATTGGCTTTTATGAGCATGATCCTAAAGTAGATCTAAATAAATTGATCTCATTCCCCACCCAAATAAAGGAGAAGCTGAAATATGATTTTGTCTATAAAGGCAATGTGGCACAACCCGGATTTTATAGTTTATTGGTCAAGGTATTCCGACAAGGAAAAGAAAGTAAACAAGAACTTAACCATTCTACAAAAATGATTGCAATTTAAATAGTAAAGTAATTCAATATGAAGGATATAACAATATTTCCAATGAAACGAGCCATGGAAGCCAATCACACTCAGAAGCATGATTATCTCATGGCGAGTTCCATGTGGCCATTAAAAAACAAATTATAAACACATGAAAGAACCAGAAAGCTTTGAAATCCCGGAGGAGTGCCAAAAGTTGGTTATGGAGCGTTTTGAAAATGCAAGGAAGAATCCTAAGAGTCTTGTGGACTGGGAAGAGGCCAAGAAGATTCTGAATGTCAAATGATGTAATTGAATTATGGAAAATCTAGTAATTAAAAATAAGGGTAATCAGATGATCATCAAACTTAACAAGAAGGGGTTTGATCAAAACTATTTGATATCCCTGGTAAAACGTCTTCAGACAGAAGAACTCGCCCAACGGTCAGGGTTTACTTCCAACATTTTGGATGTCGCTGAACAGATCAATCAGGAATGGTGGGATAAAAATGGTGAAATTTTTCTTGAAGGTATAAAAAGATAAAAAACACGATATGCCACTAAGACTCTAAGACACAAAGGTTCACAAAGAATTAAATATCAGCACTATATCCTTAGTGAAGCCTTAGTGACTTAGTGTCTTGGTGGCAGGAAAACGATTTTAGGATTAAAACTCCAACCCCTCCAACATTTCCACATAGGTTGCAATCCCTTCCCTGATTTCATTGAGGAGAATGTATTCGTTGGCAGTATGTGACCGTGCAGAATCGCCCGGGCCCATTTTTATGGAAGGATAAGGGATCACAGCCTGGTCGGAGGTAGTGGGGGAACCATAAATCTTGCACCCCATGGCAATACCACGTTGGACAATCGGATGGTCAATATGGATACCTGAGGAGTTTAGCCTGAAAGAGCGGGGCTTCACCTCGGATTGGATAAGCCCTGAAATAATCTTAAAAGCTTTGTCGTTGGAGTAATGTTCATTTGTGCGTACATCGATCACAAAACGGCAGGAATCGGGAACAACGTTGTGTTGTTGTCCGGCATCAATTTGGGTTACCGTCATCTTTACCGGACCGAGCACTGCTGATTCAAGAGGAAACCTATATGATTCTATGATTTGTATGTCCTTGATTGCCTTGTAGATGGCATTTTCGCCTTCGTTTCTGGCAGCATGGCCTGCTACCCCTTTTATTTCGCAATCGAGGACCATCAAACCTTTTTCTGCAATGGCGATGTGCATTTGTGTTGGCTCGCCCACGATGGCCAGGTCAATTTTTCCAAGTTGATCCAAAATGGAGGCCACCCCATGATCTCCAGATATCTCCTCCTCGGCACTTACACAAAAAATTAGGTTAAACGGCAAATTTTCATGGGTGAAAAAATGGCGGAAAGAGGCCAATAACGAAACCACCGATGCCCCGGCATCGTTGCTGCCAAGCCCAATCAGCTTATCCCCTTCCAAAGTTGCTCTAAAAGGATCGTATGTCCAGGCTTTGACCGGACGGACAGTATCCATATGGGAGTTGAGCAGGATAACTGGTTTGCCTTCGGTCCAATTCAAGTTGCGCACCCAAATATTGTTGCCGCTCCGCAAAGGGTTAAGCCCCCAAAGTTTGAATTGCCCTTCAAGATAATCTGCAACCGTATTTTCTTCCCTGCTTAAAGAAGGGATTTCTATCATTGCTTTTAAAAGCGCTATACTGTCGGATATAATATTCTGCAAAATTTGACCAACCATTACTTACGTTTTATAAAACTATTTACCCGCTATGACAGCAGCAACCTTTTACATGTTCAGCACAAGCCTTGTTCCTCTTAAGCCACCAGACAGACCATTGGCATTTGTGATTACAACTGAAGTCACTCCACGGCGAAGGGCATTGAAACCATTCTCCAATTTGGGAATCATCCCGGCGGTAATCACACCCTTCGTTTTAAGTTCTGCAAAAAGGGCTGGGTCAATCTCGGGAATGACCGATTTATCATCAGCCTCGTTCATCAGGACACCAGGCTTTTCAAAACAAAACACCAACCTGACTTCATATTTGCTGCTTAACGAAGTGGCCAATTCTGAGGCTATTGTATCGGCATTAGTATTCAACAACGATCCTTTGCCATCATGAGTGATCGGCGCTATAACCGGTATAGCCCCATTGACCAGCAATTCGGCCAAAGCATTGGAGTTTATCCAGTTAATATCGCCAACAAAACCATAATCAATTGCACCGACTGGTCGTTTCGCCGCCCTAATGATGTCAAGGTCTGCACCTGTTAGTCCAATCGCATTGTTCCCCAAAGCCTGTAAGCCTGCAACAACGGTTTTGTTCACCAAACCAGCATAGACCATTGTGGCTACCTTAAGCGTTTCAGCATCGGTAATTCTACGGCCTTCAACGATTTTTGTTTCAATACCAAGCCGTTCTGATAAGGCCGTTGCACTTTTTCCACCGCCATGGACCAACATTTTTCCACCGGCAATGCGTGAAAAATCTTTAAGAAGTGATTTTAATGAAGCTTCCTCCTCAACAATCTTACCCCCTACCTTGATGATTACCAAATGATCTCTCATATTAACGTTCCAATATCATTTTTAAAACTGCCTGTGCTGAATAGATGCGATTTTCCGCTTCGTCGATGACGATCGATGAAGGGCCGTCAAGGACTTCGTCCGTTACGATCATGTTCCTGCGCACAGGAAGACAATGCATGAATTTCGCATTATCGGTGAGCGCCATTTTATCTGCTGTAATGGTCCAGTTCCGGTCCTTTGATAGAATTTCTCCATATTCAAGATAGGAAGACCAGTTTTTGGCATAAACAAAATCGGCTCCAGCCAATGCTTTGTCCTGATCGTATTCCACTTTCAGGTCGCCCATAAATTTTGGGTCAAGTTCATAACCTTGAGGGTGAGTGACAACAAGATCATAATCTGTTTGACGCATCCATTCAACGAAAGAGTTTGGAACAGCCTGGGGAAGAGCCCTTGGATGTGGTGCCCACGACAATACAACTTTAGGACGTGCTTTTGTTTTATACTCTTCTATGGTCATGTGATCGGCAAAACTTTGGAGCGGATGGCGTGTTGCCGCCTCCATACTCACGATCGGAACACCACCATACTGAACAAACTGGTTGAGTATTTTTTCGGAATAATCGTCCTCCTTGCTTTCGAAACGTGCAAAAGCCCTCACCCCGATGATGTCACAATACCTGCCGATGACGGGAATGGCCTCGCGCAAATGTTCCACTTTGTCACCATCCATCACAACGCCCATCTCTGTTTCAAGCCGCCACCCATCCTGGTTTACGTTGAGTACCATGGTGTCCATGCCAAGGTTCATCGCAGCTTTTTGTGTGCTGAGCCTTGTTCGAAGACTCGCATCAAAAAAAATCAGGATCATTGTTTTGTTCTTGCCCAAATGCTTGTAGCAATAGGGATCCAGTTTTATTTCACGGGCTGTTTTGACTGCTTCTTCCAGATTGGGAAGGTCATAAACCGATGTAAAGTGTTGCATATGATGTGATAAAAATTTCTAATTAAGAACGGATCTGGCCGGTACCTTCGACGAGCCATTTATAACTTGTCAGCTCCTCAAGTGCCATTGGGCCACGGGCATGTAATTTCTGGGTACTGATCCCGATTTCGGCACCCAATCCAAACTGTCCGCCATCGGTAAAAGCGGTACTTGCATTGACATAAACTGCCGATGCGTCAACTACTTTCAAAAACAGGTCGCAATTGTACTTGTTTTCTGAAATGATCGCTTCACTGTGCTTTGAACCAAACTTTGCAATATGGGCCATTGCTTCTTCTATTGATGCTACAGTTTTGACAGCCATCTTATAGGAAAGAAACTCTGTACCAAATGATCCTTCAGTTGCCTGGTTTAGCAAATGTTCAGGATATTTCCCAAAAAGAACATGAAAAGCTTCCTGATCGGCAAATAGTTCAACTTCACTTTTTTGGAGAAGTTTTGCAATTTCCTTTAAATCAGAGAGTCGTGAACTGTGAATTATAAGACAGTCAAGGGCGTTGCACACACTTACCCGGCGGGTTTTTGCATTGTTGACGATCAGGGCACCTTTGGAAATATCCCCGAATTCATCAAAATAGGTATGGCAGATCCCGGCACCCGTTTCGATGACAGGAATTGTTGCATTTTGGCGTACATAGTCGATCAATCCCTGACTTCCACGCGGAATCAATAGGTCAACATATCCCCTTGCATTCAACAACTCGGTGGTGGCTTCCCTTCCGGGAGGAAGTAGGGTGAGTACGCAAGGGTCTATTCCATTCATTTCCAAAACATTGTGAATTACACTGACTATGGACAGATTAGATGCAGAAGCATCGCTTCCCCCTTTCAGAATACAGGCGTTCCCCGATTTTAGGCATAAGGAAAAAACGTCAAAAGTAACATTGGGACGTGCTTCATAGATGATCCCGATTATTCCAAATGGAACTGTTATTTTGGTTATTTTCAATCCATTGGGACGAATATTTTCAGATAAGACCCTTCCAACTGGTGATGGTAGCAAAGCCACGTTCCGCATTTCGGCGGCAATAGACTTAATCCGTTCCGAGGTCAATTGCAAACGATCAAATTTCGGATCCTGATCATCCATACGCGCCAGGTCCTTCTGATTTTCACGAAGGATAAAATCTGAACTTCTAACAGCAGAATCTGCAATTTTATTCAAAACCTCATTGATTTTACTGACAGTCAGTAAATTTAACGAGCGACTTGCTGTTAACGCTTTTTCAAATTGTTCATGATAGGTCATGGCATGAATTATAACAGATATAAATAATCGTAATGAATGAATGGTTTGGATTTCTTTCCACCCATCTCCCTTAGCGCTTCGTCTGATGAAAACGAAGCCTTTCCAAGTCCGAGCAATTCGCCGTTGATATCTTTAACCCTCACAATATCACCTTCTTTAAAAAATCCAACTATACTGGTAATTCCAATCAGCAATAAACTGATTGCTTTATCGGACAACAATACCTGCCGGGCCCCATCATTGATCGTGACTTCACCTTTGGCAAAATCGTCGGAATGGGCCAGCCATTTGCGAACCCCGGAGGACTTTTTCAGCGAAGGGACAAAATGGGTATGAACTGCTTTAACTTTTGAATTGAGAATATTGACCAATGTATTCACCTTTGTTCCATTAGCAATATGTACCGAAATACCTTGCCCTGCAAGTTTGGATGCGATCTTGAACTTTGTCAACATTCCTCCTCTGCCAAAATTAGACTTTTTTGTTGAAATTGCATCGGTATCCAGCGATTCGCCCTGAAAAATAGACGGGATCAACTGACTGCCGGGATCATCCGGTGACCCGGTATAAACACCGTCAACATTGGTCAGGATAATCAATGCCTCCATATCCATCATTGAGGTAATCAGACCCGAAAGTTCATCGTTATCGGTAAACATCAGCTCTGTTACAGAAATCGTATCGTTCTCGTTCACAACAGGAACGACCCCATTTTCAAGTAATGTGGTCATACAGTTGCGCATGTTTAGGTAATGAAGCCGGTCGCTGAAATTTTCTTTTGTCGTCAAAACCTGGGCGCAGGTAATCCCATGTTCGTGGAAAAGGTCGGCATACCGGTTGATCAACTTCACCTGGCCAACAGCAGACCACAATTGCCGGCTCGATACCGGATCGAGTTTCCGCTGCAATTCCACCTCCGCACGTCCGGCAGCAACAGCTCCCGATGAAACCAGGATAACCTGAGTTCCTACCTTGCGCAACGAAACAATCTGATCGACAATATGCGCCATCATCGTAACATTGAGCATTCCGTCTTCACGGGTCAAAACATTACTTCCGACTTTAACGACTATTTTATTGTATAACAATGACATAGTTTTTAAGTTACTTCAATATGCAAAAGGGTTTTCCCCATTTACATCCGCGAAATCACTACCAGCAATCCACCGGTTATAAAAGCAATGACCCACCATATCCAGGCATATCGGGAATAAACATGAATTGAATCAGGCACCTCGGTATTTATCCCCGACCGGATCTTCAACCGCCAGATCAATACATTATCGATCAACATTCCCAGCAATGAG